>NZ_JBEOSZ010000017.1:0-119247 GCF_040303285.1 Streptomyces sp. NPDC096046
TCCACCAGCAGCGGCAACGGCTCACTGCTGGTGACCAGCTCCCGCAGCGGATGCCGGGCCAGGACCTCGTCCACCTCCGGCGTCAACGCCGCCGCGAAGCGGGCCGCCGTGGGCAGCGCGTCGTCGCGCAGGGTCGTGGCCGCGGCGAGCAGCACGGTTCGGCCGGCTTCCTTCGGTACGCCGGCCGCAGCCCGCTCGTAGAGCTCCGCGCCCTCTTCCAGGACCAGACCCGGGTCGATGCCCGCCGGGATCTTTATGCCCGCGGTGTGACGCCAGGTGGCCACCGGATCGCTCCAGGCCTCCACCCGGTACGACCAGTGGCCGACGGCGTTCGCGGTGACCTCGGCGCCCCAGCGGTCGCTGCCGGGGGTGAGCTCGCGCATCGGCGTCCACGGACCGGGGCGGCCCTCGGGGTCCTTCAGGACGACATTGGCGGCCACCGCGTCATGCCCCTCCCGGAACACGGTGGCGGTGACCTCGAACGTCTCACCCACGACCGCCTTCGCCGGCCGGTTGCCGTTCTCCACGGCCGGGCGGACGTCCCGTACCGGGATGCGACCGATGGCCCGGGTCCTCCTCATGGTCCTCACCTCCACCGTGCTCGGGAGCCGGGCCGCCGGGCCCGGTTCGGGGACAGATGCGCGGGAAGGCGGCTACCTTCCCGCCGGGGATCTCCGCTCGGCGGCCGGGGTTCTCCGCTCCGCCGCCGGTGTTCTTCGTCTGACCGCGGTGGCCGGACGGGGCCGTTCGTTCGGTTCCTGAAGACAGGTGACGTGCTGCTCCTGCAGGCACGTGATCTGCTGTTCCTCCAGGTAGGCGACCTGGTTGGTGCGCAGGTACCGCTCGGCCGCGTCCGCCGCTTCCCGCGCGCAGCGTTTGCCCATCAGCACGCAGAGGGTGTAGCCGGAGTCCTCGAACATGGTCCGCACCGTGCGGTCGTTCGGTGCCGCGAGCATCACGCGTTCCCAGGCCCGGTAACGCCGCAACTGCCGGGCGACTTCGGCTTTGGCGGGTAGCAGCATGGCACCGATCACCTTTCGGGGCTCGAGGGACACGGTCTCCCGACGGTCGGACGGCGGCCGTACGCACAGCGGCACGGACCCGTAACGGCGATCGAGTTCTTCACACATGGTGCACGTGTGACGACACAGCGTCTTGTTGGATCTTCAACCAATGGCGGCTCGCTGGGGCCGCTCGGGCCACCGCGGCCCGCTCACTTGTGTCCACTGTTGCCTCAGGTGTGCGCTCGTGTTGCACGAACGGGCTAGCACCCTCAGGCTGAGGGTGACTCAGAAGCGATAGGCGCTCACGTTCCGTGCTCGGGGCTCGTCCCGCAGGACCGCGGGAGCGAGAAGGAGCTGAGCTTCGCGGTGAGGAGCCGACCGATGAAGACCGCAGTGCCCTGCTACTACCACCTCGATGTGGAAGTCAGCCCGGACCGGGTGGGACAGGTCAGCCGCATTCTGGCCGCTCACCTGAAGTTCTGGGACCTGGACAACCTGGTCCAGCCCGTCTGCGGCGGTGCCGAGATGCTGCTGAAGGCCATCGACGAACACGCCACGGACAAGAACACGTCGATCGAGATGTGGTGGAACGGGCAGCACCTGATCACCGCCATCGGGGACAACGACCGCGCCCTGCGCCCGGACCAGGAACTGCGAGGCTGCCTGGAGCACCTCGCCGCGATGAGCGACGGCTGGGGATGCTGCGCCACCGAGACCGGCAGCAAGGTCATCTGGTTCTCGCAGCGCGCCCGCGCGGGGGAACGCGTACCGCTGGTGCCGACCGCTCCCGCCCCGCGGGAGAGCGAGGGCCTCGATGTGCCCCGCGAGGAGCGGGTCGCGCGCCTGGCCGGACCGGCCGGCACCCCGGGCGACCTCCTGGAGGAGGCCCGGTGACCCGCCGGCAGCCACGGAAAGGGGCGTCCGCCTGGGGCGGGCGCCCCTATCCCCTGGGAGCGGACTACGACGGTGAGGGCACCAACTTCGCGCTCTTCAGCGAGGTCGCCGAACGCGTCGAGCTGATCCTCGTCGACGACGACGGCACCCACACCCGGGTGCCGCTGAACGAGGTCGACGGCTTCGTCTGGCACGGCTACGTGCCCGGTGTGGGCCCCGGCCAGCGCTACGGCTACCGGGTGCACGGGCCGTGGGCCCCCGCCGCCGGCCACCGCTGCAACCCGGCGAAACTGCTGCTCGACCCGTACGCCCGTGCGGTGGACGGGCAGATCGACAACCACCCCTCGCTCTACGAGCGCAACCCGGACGGCCCCGACCCGGCCGACAGCGCCGGGCACACCATGCTCGGCGTGGTGACCGACCCGGCCTTCGACTGGGGCGACGACGCCCGGCCCGGCCGGCCCTACGCGGACACGGTGATCTACGAGGCCCACGTCAAGGGCATGACCCGCACCCATCCCGAGGTGCCCGAGGAACTCAGGGGCACCTACGCCGGGCTGGCCCACCCCGCGGTCGTCGAGCACCTGACCTCCCTGGGCGTCACGGCCGTCGAACTGATGCCCGTCCACCAGTTCGTCCACGACGGGGTGCTGCACGACCGCGGCCTGGCCAACTACTGGGGCTACAACACCATCGGCTTCTTCGCGCCCCACAACGGTTACGCCGCCCACGGCTCTCGCGGCGGGCAGGTCGCCGAGTTCAAGCAGATGGTGAAGACCCTGCACGCGGCCGGGCTCGAGGTCATCCTCGACGTGGTCTACAACCACACCGCCGAGGGCAACGAGATGGGCCCCACCCTGTCCTTCCGCGGGATCGACAACTCCTCGTACTACCGCCTGGTCGACGGCGACTGGGAGCACTACTACGACACCACCGGCACCGGCAACAGCCTGCTGATGCGGCACCCCTACGTACTTCAGCTGATCATGGACTCGCTGCGGTACTGGGTCACCGAGATGCACGTCGACGGCTTTCGCTTCGACCTCGCGGCGACCCTCGCCCGGCAGTTCCACGAGGTGGACCGGCTGTCGGCGTTCTTCGACCTCATCCAGCAGGACCCGGTGATCAGCCGCGTCAAGCTGATCGCCGAGCCGTGGGACGTCGGCGAGGGCGGCTACCAGGTGGGCAACTTCCCGCCGCTGTGGTCCGAGTGGAACGGCATGTACCGCGACGCGGTGCGGGACTTCTGGCGCGGTGAGGACCACACGCTCGGCGAGTTCGCCTCCCGGCTCACGGGCTCCTCCGACCTGTACCAGCACAGCAGGCGCCGCCCGCGCGCCAGCGTCAACTTCGTCACCGCGCACGACGGCTTCACCCTGCGCGACCTCGTCTCGTACAACGACAAGCACAACGAGGACAACGGCGAGGACAACCAGGACGGCGAGAGCACCAACCGCTCCTGGAACTGCGGCGCCGAGGGCCCGACCCGCGACGCCTCCGTGCGGGAGCTGCGCACACGTCAGCAGCGCAACTTCCTCGCCACGCTGCTGCTCTCCCAGGGCATCCCGATGCTCTCCCACGGCGACGAGCTCGGGCGCACCCAGGGCGGCAACAACAACGCCTACTGCCAGGATAACGAGATCTCCTGGATCGACTGGCGGCTCACCGAGGAGCAGCGCGACCTGCTGGAGTTCACCCGGTACCTCATCAGGCTGCGCACGGGGCACCCCGTCCTGCGGCGGCGGCGCTTCTTCCGCGGCGAGACCCTGACCCGGGCGGACCAGCCGCTGCCCGACCTGGTGTGGCTGGCGCCGGACACCCGTGAGATGACCGACGACGACTGGCAGCGCGGCGACGCGCACTCCGTCGGCGTCTTCCTCAACGGCGACGCCATCGCCGAACCCGACCCGCGCGGCCGTCCGGTGGTCGACGACTCCTTCCTGGTGCTGTTCAACAGCCACTGGGAGCCGGTCGACTTCCGCCTCCCGAACGCCTCCTACGGCGATCGGTGGACGACCCTCATCGACACGGCCGACCCACAGGGCACGCCCGACGAGTCGGAGCACAAGGCGGGGGCGCGTCTCACCGTCGGGGCCCGCAGCCTGGTCCTGCTGTCCCGGCCGTCCCGGGCGTCGCGCGAGAAGGAGTGAGCCGTCGTGCGAGAAGGAGTGAGCCGGGTCAGCGGTCGCGGCGCGCGGTCACCGTGAACTGCGCGCCGTCGTGGTCCCGCAGCACCGTCTCGTCGCCGCCCTTGGACAGGACGCTGCCGCCGTGCAGTTCGGCCGCCCGGGCGCAGGCCTCGACGTCGTCGACGAAGAAGTGGATCTGCCAGTGCGGCCGGATCGTGGGGTCGGGGGCCGCCTCCAGGGCGCCCGACTCGATCCGGGCCACCACGTCCCCACGGCTGCGCAGCACGACCTCGCCGCCCTCGTAGTGGACCTCGCAGCAGCCCGGGTGCGGGGACGCCCAGTCGAGGACCTCGCCGTAGAAGATCGCCGCGTCGAAGGCGTCACGGGTGTGGAGCGTGATGAAGGCCGGCTGTGCGTTGCGCCAGGTCTCCCAGTCGGTGAAGAGGTCGCCCTCCCAGATGCCGAAGGTCGCTCCGTCCCGGTCGGCCAGCAGCGCCGCCCGGCCCGGGGGCAGTGAGATCGGCCCGACGGCGACGGTGCCCATACGTTCCTGCACCCGCGCCACCGCGTCGTCCGCGCTGCGCACCGCGAAGTACGGAGTCCACGCCACGGCCATCTGCCACATGCTCGCCACTCCCGCGATCCCGGCCACGGGCGAGCCGTCCACCAGCGCGATCCGGAACCGGTCGCCGAGCTTGGCCGGTCGCCACTGCCAGCCCAGCACGGCACCGTAGAACTCCTCGGTCGCCTTGACGTCCCGGCTCGTCAGGCTCACCCAACAGGGAGCGCCGAACACGGAGTGTGATGAGACGACGTCCTTGGTGCCGGAGGGGGTGGGCGTGTTGTGGTTCATGGCAGTCGCGTCCTGATCTCGTCGGCCTGGCAGCCACCGGAGGATGTGACACCAGTGTCCAACCGGAACCGGTGTGGGCGCCTGCCGAGTACCCCGGCGGCGGCACCGAAACGGCATCCGGCCTGGTCCGCCCCGGTGGCACCGGGCGGCCCGACTGGCGACGATGGAGGGGTCGGACACTGCGTCAAGGTACTCAAGCACCCGAGGGGACCTCGGGGGCAGCGGCACACCGGACCCGGAGGTGACCATGCCCACGGACGGGGGCTCGGATCGGATCTTCGAGTTGCAGGAAGAGGTCCAGCAGCTGAAGGAGGCCGTCGTCTCCCACGCTGTCGTGGACCAGGCCATCGGAATGGTCGTCGTGCTCGGCCGGATCTCCCCCGACCAGGGGTGGTCCGTGCTGAAGGAGGTCTCCCAGCACACCAACATCAAGCTGCGCAACGTCGCCGAACTGATCCTCGTCTGGGGGTGCACAGGCATGATGCCCGAGGAGATCCGGGCCGCCCTGGAGGACGCCCTCGACCGTGCCGGACCGACGCAGATCCCCGGCTCGCCGCCGGAGGCTTGACCCCGGCGGCACGAGAGGCCCTCGTGTCACGGGGCCTCGGTCAGCAGTTCCTCACGCAGATGGGCGAAGCAGCTGCTGAGCAACCGGGAGACGTGCATCTGTGAGATGCCGAGCTGCTCCGCGATGCGGCTCTGGGTCATGCCCTTGAAGAAGCGCAGGTAGAGAATGATCCGCTCGCGCTCCGGCAGCGCCTCCAGGCAGGGCCTGACGGCCACGCGGTTGACGACGATGTCGAAGGCCGGGTCGGGCCCGCCGATCGCGTCCCCGAGGGCGTAGCCGTCGGTCCCGGGCATCTCCGCCTCCAGCGAGAGCGCGGAGAAGCAGTCCAGGGCCTCCATGCCGGTGCGGACCTCACCCTCGGTGAGCTGGGAGTACTCCGCGATCTCGGCGACAGTGGGGGAGCGGCCGGGGGTGGTCTGCGACAGCTCCTTGGCGGCGTGCCGCACACGGTTGCGCAGGTCCTGTACCCGGCGGGGCACGTGCAGCGTCCACATGTGGTCGCGGAAGTGGCGCTTGATCTCGCCGGTGATCGTCGGCACCGCGTACGCCTCGAAGGCGTTGCCGCGGGCCGGATCGTAGTGGTCGACGGCCTTCACGAGGCCGAGAGCCGCCACCTGGTACAGGTCCTCCAGGGCCTCGCCACGGCCCCGGAAGCGGACGGCGATCCGCTCCGCCATGGGGAGCCAGGCCTCGACCAGTTCGTCCCGCAGGGCCTTACGCTCGGGCCCCTCCGGCAGCCGCACGAGTCGCGCGAACGCCTCCGCGGTGTCGGGGGCGTCGTCGTGGGGGTGCGTTCGGGTGCTTCCGGCGATACGCATGGTGCGCACCTCCCTGAGCAGGTGCTGAAGGGACAGACACCGTGGGAGTGCGGACTCGGGCCTAGGAACAGCACTGGGGCCCGGCCTGCCGGCTCCCACGCGCGTGCCTCCTGTCCGAAGCACTTCCCTGCCCATTCCCGGACAGGGGCATAGTGAAACAATTAAGACAATACGGTAATCGAGGGCCCCGGGCGCCCTCGGATCCGCCTGTCCGTCGACAGCGTCCCCAGCCCTCGGCAAGGTGATCACCGTGCCGCCTCCCCGGAACGGCCCCGGCGTCCGGCGTCCGACTGCGCGGTGCTGTTCCTCGCCGCCGCGCTCGGCGGCACCGCGGTCTCGGCCCCGCTGGGGCGGCCGGCCCGGTGATCTTCACTCGTGGAAGTGATGTGCGGCACGCCGGGGCAAGCGCTTTCTCCGGCCGTTTCCGGATAACCGCTGGGCACGGCTTGATCACCGATCAAAACGGATGAACTGCCTGGCCACAGCGCATTCTGCTCATTTGACAGTGCGCTCAGAGCACAGATAGGAAGCAGCTTCCAGAGGTCGAGAGGTGCAGCGTGTACGAGCCGAACGTGGTCGGGGACTGGCAGGAGTACGACGAGCATGCCGGTCTGCGCGTCCGCGTCCACCGTCTGGAACTGGCCGAGCCGCCCCGCGGCCGGGACGACGCCGCCGAGGGGCTGACCTACTTCTGCCTTCGCGTGACGGTCGAGAACCGCGGCAGCCGCCATCTCGGCATCCACCTCGAGGACGGCCAGATCGATGTCCGGCTCGGCCCGGACGGGGAGAGCGCCTTCATCGACTGGCGGAACTCGCAGTTCATCGAGGGCTTCGACGTCTACCCGCTGCGCCGGGCCACCGCCGTGCTGTACGCGGCCGGGGGCGAGGCGTCCCTGGGCCTCGTGGACGTCCAGGTGCAGTTGCGTGTCGAGGAGGAGTGGACCGACCGCCGGCTGTGGGCGGGCGGCATCGGGGCGCACGAGGGCCCTGCCGGGGCTCCGCAGGGCGCGGTGCGGGACAGCCTCGCGCACCAGGTGAGCGTCTTCCTGCGGGACCAGGCGGAGGAAGGCACCGCTTGATCCCGTGTCAGGGGTGTCGCGGGGGTCAGTGCGGGATGCCGTCGATGATCTCACGGGCGCCCTGACGGAGCAGGGCCACGGCGACCGAGGTGCCGAGCGTCGCCGGGTCGAGCCTGCCCGCCCACTCGTGGGCATTGAGCCGGGTCTTGCCGTCCGGGGTGAACACGCAAGCCCGCAGGGACAGTTCACCACCGCGGTCCACCCGCGCGAACCCGGCGATGGGACTGTTGCAGTGCCCCTGCAGCACATGCAGGAACATGCGTTCGGCCGTGGTCTCCCGGTGGGTGCCCGGGTCGCCGAGACCGCTCACCGCGTCGATCAGCGCGGAGTCGTCCTCGCGGCACTGGAGGGCCAGTACGCCCGCGCCGATGGGCGGCATCATCGTCTCGGTCGAGAGGATCTCGCTGATCACGTCCTCGCGGCCGATGCGCTCCAGGCCGGAGACCGCGAGCAGCAGGGCGTCCGCCTCCCCGGCGGCCAGCTTCGCCAGACGCCGGTTGGCGTTGCCGCGGAACGGCACGCACTCCAGGTGGGGATGCGTGGCGGCCAGTTGAGCGGTGCGGCGCACCGAGGAGGTGCCGATCCGCGTGCCGGCCGGCAGCTCGTCCAGGGTGAGTCCGCCCGGGTGGATCAGGGCGTCGCGGATGTCGTCCCGCTTGAGGAACGCGGCGAACACCGTGCCCGCGGGGAGCGGCCGGTCGGCGGGCACGTCCTTCACGCAGTGCACGGCGAGGTCGGCCTCGCCGGCCAGCAGCGCCGCGTCGACCTCCTTGGTGAACGCGCCCTTGCCCTCGACCTTGGACAGATCGCCCATCCACCTGTCGCCGGTGGTCTTCACCGGCACGACCTCGGTGCGCACTCCAGGGTGGACGGCGGCCAACTCGGTCCGAACGCGCTCCACCTGGGCCAGGGCCATGGGGGAGTCGCGGGAGACGATGCGGATCAGTTCGGGGACGGACATGCGGACACGATAGACCCTCCCGAGGGAGCGTTCGTGCCGAACCTCCACCGACGGCCTTGCTTCGCGCGCCAGTTCGGGACGGGCTCCCCGGTACGGCCCGGACCGCTTCGGTGGTACGAGGTCCGGGCCGAGCCGGGGGCCGGTGCCGTCAGGCGTACGGGTCGAAGGCGATGCCGGAGGGCTTGGCCGATGCCAGGTGGTTGGCGAAGCGGGCGTCCTTCAGGCCGAAGTTGGCGCTGCCGAAGTCGTAGGAGGTGAGCTTGTCGCGCACCCCGGCCGGGTAGCCGTTCCAGCCGACCAGTGCCGGGTACTGCCAGGTGCGCTCGTGGTTCTCCGGCGGCTCGTCGTTCGCGTTCGCGGCGCGGAAGCAGTGGGTGCTGATGCCGTCCTTGTGGTAGACGATCTTCGCGTGGGTGCCGTCGAAGCGGATGGCGGACGCCGCGCGCACGGTGAACGAGCCGTGGTTGGACGTCGAGACGTACTTGACCTGGTTGTCCTGCACGAACACCGCGACATGCTCGAAGTCGTGCCGGTGGCCGCCGATGCCGCTGCCGGCCACGGCCTGGTCCTTCTCGAAGTAGAGGGCGTAGAGGATCGCGCACCAGCCGTTGTTGCACTTGGAGCGCGCATAGCCGTTGGTGTTGTCGAGGTCCGAGGCGTCCCGGCAGTTGCCGTTCAGTGCGCCGGTCGGTTTCAGCCCGCCGTTCACGGTGCCGTCGGGGCCGATCGCGGGTGAGGAGTAGCACCCGTCGGTGTCGTAGTCGTAGGCGGGCTGGTACGTCTGCTCCAACGCGTCCGCGTTGGCGGGCAGCGCCGACGGCGGTGCCGCGAAGGCCATGGCGGGGAACGCCAGGACGAGAGCGGCGGCACCGGCCGCTCCGGTGAGCCATCTCCTGCGGTGGGCGAACGGGCGTGACGACACTGCGTCCTCCTTGGTCCGGGCGCAGCCCAACGGCTGTGGGGGAAAGGGAGGTTCAGCTTCCAGCCTGAACGCGTCCATGCCAAGAGGGGGGGAGGGTCCAGGGGTGAATCACGGTCCGACAGTCGGGGGGCAGGCGTCGTTTCAGACCAGGTCGTCCGGGATGTCGGCCGCCGCCTCCTCGGGCGCGAGATCCGGCCGCAGCCGCAGCCAGGACGGCTGGCGCAGCATCCCCTCCCGGGTGCGGGTGCTGTAGCGCACCTCGCCGACCAGGCGGGGCACGACCCAGTGGGCGCCCGGAGCGCGCGGGGCGGGGTCGAAGGGGCAGGCGTCGGTCGCGGCGGCCCGCAACAGCCCGGCGAGTTCCGTGCGTTCGGCCTCGCTCCAGCCGGTGCCCACGCTCCCGACGTAGCGCAGCCGCCCGGCGGCACGCTGCCCGACCAGCACCGCGCCGGGCAGGCCGGTGAGCCGCCCCTTGCCGGGCTGCCAGCCGCCGACCAGGACGTCCTCGGTGCGCATGTTGCGGATCTTGATCCAGGCCCGCGAGCGCACCCCCGGTTCGTACGGCGAGTCCAGCCGCTTGCAGACCAGTCCCTCCAGGCCGTGTTCCTGGGTGGCGCGCAGGGCCTCCGCGCCGTGGCCCACGAGTGCGCGGGGCGTCGACCAGGAGGATCCGGCCAGGCCGAGGTCCTCCAGTGTCGCGCGGCGTCGCGTGTAGGGGAGCCGGAGGAGGGAGCGGTCCGTCAGGTGCATCAGGTCGAACAGCACGAGATGGACCGGGACCTCCGCCGCCCGTCGCGCGGCCCTGGCGGGCGCGTGCGCCAGACCCATGCGGGACTGCAGCAACTGGAAGCTGGCGCGGCCCTGTTCGTCCAGGGCCATGATCTCGCCGTCCAGTACGGCGGGTGTGGCGCCGAGGGCGGTGCCCAGTGGCCGCAGTTCGGGGTAGGCGGCCGTGATGTCGTCCCCGGAGCGGGCGCGCAGCAGCACGCTGCCGTCACCGGGCAGATAGACCACCACGCGCTGGCCGTCCTGTTTGGTCTCGTAGGCCCAGCGTGTGTCCTGCGCGGCGGGCGGCAGGGCGCCGGGCGTGGCGAGCATGGGCGGGATCAGCGGCAGGTCCACGGGTGAGGTGTCGACGAACCGGCGGGCCCTCACGCGCGTTCCGGGCCCAGTTCCCCTGAACGGCTGTTACCCGGTCGATTTACTTGGCAATGCAAATAGAAGCTGGCGCGAATTCATGTCCACGCCGCCGCTGCCCGGCGCTTCCGCCCCGGAAGTGATCGAGAGCGAGCGCGCGCTCACCCGCATCTCGTACCTGAGCACGCGGGCCGTCGGCACGACCGGCCCGCGGCCATGGTGGGCGTGCCGCCCTCGACCAGGGCCGCCGTAGCGCTGCTGCGGCAGGTCACCGACTCCGAGCCACTGCGCCGGGGGAGCTCGCCGCCCGGCTGGATGGGGAGGCGCCGCAGGTCACGCGTACCGTGCAGCAGTCGCAGACGTCCGCATACGCCACCGGCGTTCTCGGCCCGGCAGGCCCGGCAGGCCCGGCAGGCCCGGCAGGCCCAGCGGTCCCCGCGGTCCCAGCGGACCAGAGGCCCCGGCGGTCCCAGGGATCCCAGCGGACCCAGTCGCAGACGTCCGCATACGCCACCAGCGTTCTCGGCCCGGCAGGCCGTGGGCCCGGCAGGCCCGGCAGGCCCGGCGGGCCCGGCAGGCCGCGGCAGGCCCAGCGGTCCCCGCGGTCCCAGCGGACCAGAGGCCCCGGCGGTCCCAGGGATCCCAGCGGACCCAGAGGCCCCAGCGGGTCAGTGCGTCCCGGCCCCAGCGGCGCACCGCGGCCAGCTCACCGGTTTCAGCCGACCCAGAGGCCCCAGCGGATCCAGTGCGTCCCGGCCCCAGCGGCGCACTGCGGCGAGCTCACCGGTCCCAGCCGACCCAGAGGCCCCAGCGGACCCGGTACGCCCTGCGTGCCCAGTGGCCCAGCGCGGCCAGCTCACCGAGGCGGGGCGAGGCCGTTGCCGGGGTCCGCGTCGCCGGGATCCGCTCCATGCGGGCGGCCCTCTCGGACTGATCCCGGGGACTGCGGCAGTTCGCGACGCTCTTCCACCGCGTAGTCGATCACTTCCTCGCCCACGCCCTCGACGAGGAGGGCGGACCACGGTCGGCTCCGGTCGGCGAGGGCCTGAACCGTCGACGTCTTCCGGCGCTCCTTCGGCTACACGCCGGGCAGCGTCCACGGGCGCTCCCGGGACCCGGTGAACCGACCTGTCTACCGACTGGTAATAATGCGCTGCAGGCCTTCAGAGGAGGAACCGTGTCCCGGTCCGAACGCTCGCCCCTGCTGCTCGCCGGCCTGCTGGCCACCGCGGGTGCCGCCCACTTCGCCGCCCCACGCCCCTTCGACGCGACCATCCCGCGCGGGCTGCCCGGCACGCCCAGAGCCTGGACCTACGCGAGCGGCGCCGCCGAGCTCGCGCTGGCCGCCGGACTGGCCCTGCCGCGCACTCGCAGGACAGCCGCGCTGGCCACAGCCGCCTTCTTCGTCGGGGTGTTCCCCGCCAACGTCAAGATGGCCGCCGACTGGCGCCACCGCCCCACCCCGCAGAAGGCCGCCGCCTTCGGGCGCCTGCCCCTGCAGGTTCCCCTCGTGCTCTGGGCCCGCGGTGTCGCACGGAACGCGGAGGGCAGGTCGTGACCGCGCGCGTGGAGACCGGCGACACGGTCGAGGACTTCGCCCTGCCCGACGAGACCGGCGCCGTCCGCACTCTGTCCGGGCTGCTCGCCGAGGGCCCGGTCGTGCTGTTCTTCTATCCGGCCGCCCTGACTCCCGGCTGCACGGCCCAGGCCTGTCACTTCCGCGACCTCGCCACCGAGTTCGCCGCCGTCGGGGCACGCCCCGTCGGCATCAGCGGTGACACCGTCGAGCGGCAGCAGGAGTTCGCCGGACGGCACGGCCTCGGCATGCCGCTGCTGTCCGACGCCGACGGCGCCGTCCGTGAGCGGTTCGGAGTGACCCGGGGCTTCTCCCTGGCGCCCACCAAGCGCACCACGTTCGTCATAGGGCAGGACCACACCGTCCTCGACGTCGTGCGCAGCGAACTGCGCATGAACGCGCACGCCGACCGGGCTCTCGCCGCGCTGCGCGCCCACCGGGCCTGACGCCGTCACGCAAGGAGCCTCGCGGTTGATAGCGGGCCGCAGAGGGATGATCCTGGACGCTATGGAGGACGCCTCCGCCGCAGCGATCATCGACGTCCGCGGCATTCTGACGGGGTGGAGCCGGGGTGCCCGGCAGCTGACCGGCTATCCGGCCGACGAAGTCGTGGGCCGGGCCGCACGGGAACTGCTCGCGGAGGACGTGCCGCCCGAGGCGGTGTCCGCGCTGTCGGGCACCGTCATGGTCCGCCACCGCGACGGCTACCTCGTCGGGGTCCGCGTCAGTGCCTGCGCCGTGTCGGGCCCGGACGGCGAAACGGACGTCTATGTGATCACCGCCGCGCCCCCCGGCCGCGAGGAGACGTCCCTCGCGGGCCGCGCCTTCCAGCAGGCGTCCATGTCGATGTCCGTCTTCGACACCGGCCAGCGCTATCTGCGGCTCAACGAAGCCGCCTGCCACGTGATGGGCGTGTCCGAGGAGACCTTGCTCGGCCGGCACTTCCCGGAGACCGTGGAGGAGGCCGCGCACGTGCACGGCTTCGACTGGCATCTCCGGCACGTCGTGGAGACCGGCCGGCCGGTGCGCTACGAGAGCTACACCGGCGCGCCGGCCCTGAACCGGGAGCACGCCTGGGTCACCGAGATGTGGCCGGTCCGGGATGCTGCCGGCGCGCTCGTGGGGACCGCCCTGGCCGCGTTCGACAGCACCGAGCAGTACTGGGCCCGCCAGCGGCTGGCCCTGCTCAACGAGGCCGCGGCCGCCATCGGCACCACACTGGACGTGGTCCGCACGGCCGAGGAACTGATCGAGGTCGTGGTGCCCCGGTTCGCGGACTTCGCGAGCGTGGACCTGTTCGACTGGGTGCTCGGCGCGGACGAGCAGCCCGCGGTGCCGGCCGAGGAGATCACCCTCAGGCGGGTCGCGCACGGCTCCGTCACCGAGGGCACCCCCGAAGCGGCCGTGCATCTGGGAGAAGTCGACGTCTACACCGCGTTCTCACCGATCGCCCGGGCCCTGCGGGAAGGCGGAGCCGTCCTCAGCCAGGCAGGGGAGCCCGCCTTCATGCGCTGGGTCGCCGACCGAAACTCCCGCGCCCCGCAAGGACGCCCTTACCGCACGGGCGCCCACTCGATGCTGGCCGTGCCGCTGCGGGCCCGCGGCACCACACTGGGTGTCGCCGTGGCCGTCCGGGTGGCGCAACCCGACGACTACGGCGCCGACGACGCCGTGTTCGCCGAGGAACTCGCCAGCCGTGCCGCGGTCTGCGTCGACAACGCCCGCCGTTTCGCCCGGGAACGCACCACCGCCCTCGCCCTCCAGCACAGCCTGCTGCCGAGAGGGCTGCCCGGGCAGGCCGCCGTCCAGGTCGCCCACCGCTATCTGCCCTCCGGCTCGGCGGCCGGTATCGGCGGCGACTGGTTCGACGTGATCCCGCTGTCCGGCAGCCGCGTCGCGCTGGTCGTCGGGGACGTCGTGGGGCACGGCATCCCCTCCACGGCGACCATGGGCCGGCTGGTCACGGCCGTCCGCACCCTCGCCGACGTGGACCTCCCGCCGGACGAGCTCCTCACCCACCTGGACGACCTGGTCACCCACCTGGCGGCGGAGGACGAGGGGGAGGAGGTCGCCGAGCTCGGCGCGACCTGCCTGTACGCGGTCTACGATCCCGTCGCACGCCGCCTGAACGTGGCCGCCGCCGGGCATCCCGCCCCCGCGCTGGTGCTGCCCGACGGCTCGGCCCGGCTCATTCCCATGAGCGCGGGGCCGCCGCTCGGGGTGGGAGGGCTGCCGTTCGAGGCGACGGAGCTCCAGCTGCCCGAGGACTCCGTCGTCGCCCTCTACACCAACGGACTCGTCGAGGACCGCGACCGCGACGTCGACCGCGTCACCGAGGAGCTGTGCCGCGCCCTGACCGTGCCCGCGGACTCCCTGGACGCCCTGTGCGACTCGGTGCTGAAGGCCGTCCTGCCGGACGAACCCGGTGACGACGTGGCGCTGTTGCTGGCCCGAACCCGGGCGCTCGGTGCCGATCAGGTCGCCACCTGGGACATCACCCCGGACCCCGCGGAGGTGGCCACCGCCCGGCAGGCCGCGACCGACCAGCTCACCGCGTGGGGCATGGACGAGACGGCCTTCGTCACCGAACTCGTCGTCAGCGAACTGGTCACCAACGCCATCCGGTACGGCGCTCCGCCCATCCGGCTCCGCCTGATCCGCGATCAGACCCTCATCTGCGAGGTGTCCGACGGCAGTTCCACCTCCCCGCACCTGCGGCGGGCGCACCAGGACGACGAGGGCGGCCGCGGTCTGCTGCTGGTCGCCCAGCTCACCCAGCGCTGGGGCAGCAGGCAGACCACCCGGGGCAAGACCATCTGGTGCGAGCAGTCCCTCACGCCGCTGTTCTGAGCGGCCGGGCTCACTTCCCGGCCGCCTCCGACGCGACCTGGGCGAGCGTGCGCCCGGAGGTGACCGAGCGGGCCCGGCGAGGATCGGGAGCCCCGCCCCCGCGGCTGGTGTCACCGGCCCGTTTCACGAGCAGCCACGCCTCCTCGCCGTCGCCGCTCCGACCGCTGCGCAACCGGGTACAGAGCCGACGCGCCGCACAGCCTGGACCCCCCCCCGCGTCTCCTTCCCGCCGCGCGCGCCCCGGGTACCCCTCAGAACTCCTCGTGCACCTCGGGGTCCCCGCCCACCCGCCGATGTGCCCGGTCCGCGACGGCCCGCATCTCCTCCTCGTCCAGCTCGAAGCCGAAGACGTCGAGGTTGGCGCGCTGCCGCTCCGGGTTGGCCGACTTCGGGATGGGCACCGCCCCGAGCTGGGTGTGCCAGCGCAGCACGACCTGCCCGGCCATCACCCCGTGCGCCTCGGCGATCCGCGCCACGGCGGGGTCGTCCAGCAGGGGCGTGCCCCGGCCCAGCGGGCTCCAGCTCTCGGTCACGATCCCCCTGCTCGCGTGGAAGGCGCGCAGGTTGTCCTGCGGCAGGAAGGGGTGCAGCTCGACCTGGTTGACGGAGGGCAGCACGCCGGTCTCCTTCTCCAGCCGTTCGATGTGCCCGGCCGTGAAATTCGAGACACCGATCGACCGGACGAGCCCCTCCTCGCGCAGCTTGATCATGGCCTTCCAGGAGTCGACGTACCGGTCCACGCGCGGCAGCGGCCAGTGGATCAGGTACAGGTCGACGTACTCCAGGCCGAGGCGGGCCCGGGACTCCTCGAAGGAGGCGAGGGTCTCTTCGTAGCCGTGGTGCCGGCCCGGGAGCTTCGTCGTCACGACGATCTCCTCGCGCGGCACCACCCCGGAGGCCACAGCGCGGCCCACCCCCGTCTCGTTGCGGTAGTTCGTCGCCGTGTCGATCAGACGGTAACCCGCCTCCAGGGCCGTGAGCACCGCCTGCTGCGCCTGGTCGTCACCGAGCGGCCAGGTGCCCAGCCCCAGGGCGGGGAGCGTCGTACCGTCGTTGAGCCTGTGTGTCGGGATGCTGATCACCGTCGGACCTTCCCGTTGACCGTGTCGTCCCTCCAGCGTCACCGATACCGGCACCGATGATCAACCGGACGGGCGGGGACGAGGACGGCGGACGACATCGGCGGTGCCGGGGAGAGGCGGCGGCCTTCCGCTGCCCGGTCGACGCCGGGCGGTGGTGCGGGACGCCGTGATCCGGGGTCTCCACGTGCGGGGCGGCCGGCACCGCCCGGCCACGTCTCGGCCTCCTCGAAACCGCGGTCACGGACGACGGGCCGGGAAGCCTCCACCGCGTCGGCCCAGTCGTCGATCGCCTCGGCAGCCCCGACCGGCTCGTCCGGCATGGTCGCCCACGGCGGAGATCGCTGTCACGATCTTCGGGAAGACCGGACCACGCCCACGACCAGCGGAGCGCTCATGACGACGGACAGCGGGATGGCGGACGAGGCGGCCCGGAGGGCCGGGGTGGAGGTGAAACCCGTCGCGGGGTACATCGGGGCCGAGATCAGCGGGGTCGACCTGGCCGGGGACCTCGATGACACCGTGGTCGCCGTGATCAGGGCGGCGGTGCTGCGGTGGAAGGTGGTGTTCTTCCGGGAGCAGCGGTTGGACCACGCCGGGCAGGTGCGGTTCGCCCGGCGGTTCGGCGAGATCGTGGTGCTGCCCCGGCGGGGCAAGGCCTCGCCCGCCGGCTTCCCCGAGATCGAGACGACCGCCGACCGGCTGGAGCTGGGCGGGCGGTTCGGGATGGAGCACGACGAGTGGCTGCGGCGCCGCCGCCACACGCTGCTGCGCGGCTGGCACTGCGATCACGGGGCCCGCGTCGACCCACCCGCGGCGACGATCCTGCGCGCCGAGACGGTACCCCCCTACGGGGGCGACACCACCTGGGCGAACCTGGCGGCGGCGTACGCCGGACTCTCCGCGCCGCTGCGGCAGTTCGTCGACGGGCTGCGCGCCGAGCACCGGCTCGGGGTCGGCTACCAGCCCCGGCCCGGCGACGACGCGTACGTCCGTCATCTGCTCGACCGTCAGGTCGCCTCCCTGCACCCGCTGGTGCGGGTCCACCCCGAGACGGGCGAGCGGATCCTGTACGTCAACGGCTACTACGTCGAGCAGATCGCCGGCCTCTCCCGGCCCGAGAGCGGCGCCGTCCTGGAGATGCTGCTGGAGCAGGCGGTCCGGCCCGAGTACACCGTCCGGTTCCGCTGGGAGCCGGGCAGCGTGGCCTTCTGGGACAACCGAGCCACCATGCATCTGGCCCCCGGCGACACCGCCCGCCTCGACCACCCTCGGATCATGCATCGCGTGATGCTCGCCGGGGAGGTGCCCGTCGGGGTGGACGGCAGGCCGTCGGAACCGATCACCGGGACCGCCCCCGGCCGCTGGTGACCCCCGACGGGCGGAAGGACCTGGCCGCGGGTCGCCTACGCCGGTAGCCGCGCCTGAAAGGTATGAGTCTCAGGCGCCTCTGCTGCCGGAGTCCCCGCCCGCCCTGAGCATCTGGCTCGCGGTCGGCTCGCGACCGAGGGCACTGCTGACCAGCAGCTCCTCGTGACGTCCGCCGGTGGCCGTGCGGCCGTCCTGGAATACCACGATGTGGTCGGCGTGCTGCACGGTGGACAGACGGTGTGCGATGACCGGCAGGGCGCACTCCTGGGCGACAGAGCCCTTGCGAAGTTCGGATGTTATACAAAATCCGGATCCATCGGTCCGTGCGCCTGCTCTCTTCGGCCGGCGCACCGGCGCGGACCGATGGTGCGACCGGGGCCTGCGCAGGTTCGCATGAACGTTTTGGCCTTGGCCTCCGGCAGTTGTTCCCGGCACCTGCCAGGATGGGTCCGGTGACGCCCCGGCTGGGCGCCGCCGGGGCGCACTCCGCGTCCACGACGTGCTCCCTTCGCCTGGAAGACCCCGTGTCCTCCCCGGTGGCCGGCGTGACCCGGGGCCGCGTTCCGCCCCGTCAGCGCAGCGGGATCGTCACCTCGTCCTCGACCGGTGGGGCGAGCTCCTGGGCCCGGTTGCCGGTGGCCGCGTAGCACCGCAGCCGGATCGACTCCGGGGAGACGTCCAGGCGCAGGAAGCACTTGAAGAACGGCGGGCTGTACGTCGCGGAGCCGGGCGAGAACAACGACGTGTAGATCTTCCGCACGGGCAGCCGGAACCGCTTGGCCCGGTCGGGGCGGCGGCCGGTGCCGAGCAGCCCGGCGACCAGGCGGACGCGCCGGGTGACCCGGGTGGAGGCGTGCGGAGTGCGGGTGGGCCGGATGCCGAGGCGTTCGACGATCACGGCCGTCGCCTCGGCCTCGGTGAGCGTGAAGAACCGGCGCATCCGCAGCCGGTGGCCGTAGAGCCTGCTGTAGAAGGCGAGGGAGTCGCCGCGCAGCGGATAGCAGCGGAAGTCCTGCTCGGTGACGCCCGCGACGTTGACGCGGGGAATCGTGTGGGTGGCGTGCGTGAACGCTCCGCCCCCGCCGGCGACGACGTACTGGAGGATGCGTCCGTCGTCCAGCCGGACCGGATAGCGCTGGTAGTTGTGGATGTCGCCGCCGATCGCCGCCACGTAGTGGTGCGCCGGGTCGCGGACGACGGCGTCGACGGTGCCGCCCCCCTCGATGGCGCACGGGCGGTGCCGGCCGTCCACGTACAGAGGGGAGCCGGTGACCAGGATCTTCGGGCGCGGCCCCCGGGAGACCTCGCGCAGCCAGGCACCCTGTTCCGCGTCGAGGGTGCCGAGCAGGCCCGTGTCGATGCCGATGACGCGCACCGGGCCGGCGTCGATCGCCCAGTACGGGCCCGGCTGGACGGCCTGCTGTGCGGCGGCGGAGCGCAGGGTGCGTGCCTCGGGCAGGTGGCGGCCGTCGTCCGGGTGCGGCCGGTGCCACAGCAGCGATCGCAGCCAGGCCCGGGTCAGGGGGCGCGGCCGGGGCTCGGGCGGCAGGGGCGGGGGGTCGTCGCAGAAGACGCGCATGAAGCCGCCGAGATCCTCGTACCAGTCGTGGTTGCCCGGTATGGCGTAGATCGGCGCCTGATAGTCCCGGTAGGGACGGAAGAACTTGGTGGCGTAGTCGTCCGCGCTGCCGACGGGGTAGATCACGTCACTGGCCAGCACGGCGAAGCGGGTGTCCTGACCGGTCCTCAACAGGCCCGGCACGACGGCGTACTGGGGGTCGTCGCCCTCGCCGGTGTCGCCGATGACCAGGAACGAGAACCGGTCCGGGTCGTCGCGCCGGATCACCTTGTCGGCCGGTGCGCCGGTGGCCGCCCGCTGCGCCACCCACCGGCTGCGCGTCCGGCCGACGGGGTCCCCGAACCAGGAGGCCAGCACGCCGTTGCGGGCGGCCCACAGCATCCGGGGGTCCAGCCAGGAGATCTTCTCGGTCTTCGGCGGCATCAACCGCTGGTACGCGCCCCGTTCGGTGGAACCCCAGCCGGCGCCTTCGGCGGTATCGCGTGAGGAGTCAGACACCGGTGCACCGTAACAATCGAGCCAGGTCCCGCCCGCGGGCGGGTTCCTCACCGCTCGCGCGTGGGCGCGACCGGTTCGGGCCCCGAAGGGCGGTGCGACGCAACCGAGTTGGCGGCCCGGCCCGGCCGCGCGGCGGAGGAGCGTTCGCCCAGCACCAGCAGGGGATCGAACATCACCACGACCCCGGCCAGCAGCAGGAAGACGACCGGCCCCGCCAGCATCGGCAGCAGCAGGGACAGGGGCGAGTCGCCCGCCCACGTCCCGCCGGTCGTGTCGTGCACGTGGACGCTGACGGCGGCCATGCCCGTGTAGTGCATCCCGGACACCGCCACGCCCATCACCAGGCTCGCGCCGAGGCTCGTCAGGAAGCCGCGGATGGTGACGGCCGACCACAACGCCGCGGTCGCCGCGCCGATGGCGATC
This sequence comes from Streptomyces sp. NPDC096046, assembly GCF_040303285.1. NCBI lineage: Bacteria > Bacillati > Actinomycetota > Actinomycetes > Kitasatosporales > Streptomycetaceae > Streptomyces > Streptomyces sp. NPDC096046. The sequence goes on from NZ_JBEOSZ010000017.1 coordinate 19,742, forward strand.
AGCACGGACAGCCCGACACCGACCGGGTCGTAGTGGACGTCGCCGTCCAGCCGCAGAGCGGCCATGCCGAGGTAGTGCATGCCCGCCACGCCCAGGCCGGTGACCGTACCCGCGATCGCCAGTGTGGCGCCGCTCGTGCCGCGGTGGCCGACGAGGAACACGCCGACACCCACCACGGCGACGGCCACGACGAGACTGAGCACCGTCGTGGCCGCGTCGTACCGGACCCGGGTCTCCTCCACATGGAAGCCGATCATGGCGATGAAATGCATCGTCCAGATGCCGCAGCCGATGGAGGCCGCGCCTAACGCCAGCCAACCCGCGCTGCGGGAACGCGTGTCCAGCAGCGAGCGCACGATGCACCGCAGCCCGAGGGCACCCCCCAGGCAGGCCATCAGATAGGCCGCCACCGGAGTCACCGCACCGTAGCGAAACCCGTCGACCGTGCCGTCCATGAGCCAACTCCCCCCGAGTCATGGCTGGTTCTCAGCAAGGTCTACGCGCAGGGATCGCCTGGGGGCAAGCCCTTACCGTCGGTAGGCCGGCAACTCGCCTTCAGCGGATCCCGATTGGGGTCAGAATGTGCGCTTCAGCAGGTCGAGCAGTGCCGACCAGTGCCGCGCGTCGCCCTCTTGGTGGTACGAGGCGGTGTCGGCCTGCGTGAAACCGTGGGGCGCGCCCGCGTACACCTCGCACCGGTGGCGCACGCCCGCCGCCGTGAGGGCCTGCTCCAGACGCTCGATCTGCTCCTCGGGCAGTGAGGGGTCCTGGTCGGCGTGGCCGAAGTAGAGCTCGGCGGTGACCTTGCCGGCCACCAGGTGGGGGCTGTCCGGGGCGTCCGTGGCGAGCCGTCCGCCGTGGAAACCGGCCGCGGCCGCGACCCGCTCCGGGAAGGTGCCGGCGGTGAGGAGCGAGAGACGGGCGCCCATGCAGTAGCCGGTCAGCGCCACCGGGCCGTCGGCCACGACCGGAGATTGGTCCAGCCAGCTCAGATACGCACCGGCGTCCCGCATCGCCAGGTCGGCGGTCAGGGCCTGCATGACCGGGCCGATCCGCTCGAATATCTCCGGACGCGCCCCCGGGTCGATGAACTCGGGCAGGTCGAACAGCGGGGCCCGACCGTGCCGGTGGAACAGGTTCGGCACCAGTACGGTGTAGCCCTCCGCCGCCAGCCGGTCGGCCATGGACCGCAGCTGCGGCCGCAGACCGAAGGCGTCCATGAGGAACAGGACCGCCGGGTGGGCGGCCCCGTCGGCGGGGCGGGCCAGATACGCGTCGGCGGTGCCGTCCTCGGTCTGGACGTCGACAGCGGTTCCCTGTACGGCAGTCATGGCTGTGCTGCCTCTCTGTGGGGTGGGGGCCAGGAACCCGTCCGCGTGACCGGCCGGATCACGGTCATCGTGACACGCCCGTTCCCGGGGCATTTCGCCCACCCCAGGCACCCGGTTGAACCGTGAACGGCCCTTGGCCGCCGTTTTACCGGCTACTCGAACCGGGAGGGGTCGCCCGCGCCGTGCCGCACGATCTCCGCCTCCCCGCCGGAGAAGTCGATGACCGTCGTCGGTTCGGTCCCGCAGTCCCCGGAGTCGACCACCCCGTCCAGCACGTGGTCGAGCAGGTCCTTGATCTCCCAGCCCTGCGTCATGGGCTCGTCCTCGCCGGGCAGCAGCAGGGTGCTGGACAGCAGCGGCTCACCGAGCTCGGCGAGCAGGGCCTGGGTGACGACGTGGTCCGGGATGCGCACGCCGACCGTCTTCTTCTTGGGGTGCTGCAGCATCCGCGGCACCTCCTTCGTCGCCGGCAGGATGAACGTGTAGCTGCCGGGTGTCGACGCCTTGATCGCGCGGAACACGTCGTTGTCGATCCGCACGAACTGCCCGAGCTGCGCGAAGTCCTGGCACACGAGGGTGAAGTGGTGCCGGTCGTCCAGCTTGCGGATCGTACGGATCCGGTCGATGCCGTCACGGCTGCCCAGGCGGCAGCCCAGCGCGTAGCAGGAGTCCGTGGGGTAGGCGACAAGAGCGTCGGCGCGGATGCTGTCGGCGATCTGGCCGATGGTGCGGGGCTGGGGGTTGTCGGGGTGCACGTCGTAGTACTTCGCCATCCGCCGAGCTTATGCCGCCGGTACGGGTCGGCGGCGCAGGGGAGGGGTACCGGCCGGGGGGCGAGGTCCGCCGTCCGGCGGTCGGGCCGGGGCGAGCACCGGGACGTGAGGTAACGTCCCCGACCGGTGTGCCGGAGGCGGCACGGGCAACGAGGGGAAGACCGAGGTGGCTGGCCGAGCGGACGGGAACCGGCAGCGGGAAGCACAGACCGGTACGGGACCGGCGTGGGCGGAGCAACTGCTGGAGCACCTGCGCCCGGCCGGGCGGGACGTCCGCAGAGTCGTCGCCTGGCTCTCCGGCACCGTGGGCGCGACCGTGGCCCTGCTGGACGCCGCCGGGGACGTCGTCGCCGGTGATCGGCTTGCCCTGGACGCGGACCTGGTCACGGACATCATCGCCGGCCGGATCGCCTCCGCCGCCTGGGAGGGCCGGGGCAGCCACCAGCGTCTGGTCAGGGTGGAACATCCCTCCCACGCGTGCGTGCTGGCCGTCTCCCGGCAGGCCCCCTTCGACCGGCGGGCCTCCGACGTCGTCACGCACACCGCCCAGGTGCTCGGACTGCTGCTGACGGCGAACGAGTCGGCCGCGGCCGGGCACCGGCTGCGACGGGCCACCGCCGACCTGCGACTGGCGATCCTGCAACTGCTGATGGTCGAGGACACCATCGCCGCCCGCCGCGTCGCGGCCGGACTCTGGCCCGGACTGCTCGACGCGGAGACGGCCTGCGTGTACGTCGTCGAGTCCGACCCCGCCGTCCGCGACCGCGTCGCCGAGGAGTGCCTGGAGCGGACCCGGGAGGACGCCCTGGTCGTGCGTTGCCCGGCCATGGACGGTCATGTGATCGTCGTCAGCCCCCGCGACACCACGGGCGACGCCCTGCGGTCCCTGGTCGGAGAGCACGCGGACCTCTTCCTCGGCGGCAGCGTCCGGCAGAGCCTCGCGCGGACCGCCACCGCCTACGGACAGGCCGTCAGCGCCCTCGCCGTCGCGCACTTCCGCCCCGCCAAGACGGCCGTCTACGCGGAGCGCACCCACCCCGAACGCCTGATGGACCCGGTGGCGCTGCGCGGCTGGACGTCCCGGGTGCTGCGCCCACTCGACACCCTGTCGCACCACACCCGCGCCGAACTCCTGGCCACCAGCCGTCTCGGCCTGGAGTTCACCGCGGTCAACGCCGCCAAGGTCCTCGGCGTCAGCCGCAACACCGTCCGCGCCCGTATGGAACGCGTCGAGACCCTGCTCGGCACCGACTTCGCCGACCTCACGGTCCGGGCGGTCGTCCACCTGGCGCTCAACACCCAGATCGGCCTGCCCGACACCCGGCTCGCCGACGGCCCCGGTGACCCCGGGCTGCGGCTCGCCGAGCTGCTGTCAAGCCCTGCCGTACGCACCTGGGCGCGGGACCTGCTGGGCCGGCTGGACGCCGACGCCAGGAACCCGCGCCGGACGCTGCGCACCTGGATCGCCGCCGGGGGCAACGCCGAACGGGCCGCGCAGGCCCTGGGTGTGCACGCCCAGACCGTGCGCGAGCACGTTCGCAGTGCCGAACCCGTTCTGGAACGGCAGCTGCTCGCCGGAGGAACCGACCTGTACGAGGTCGTGCTGGCGCACCTGGCCGTCGGCGGCCTCGACGTGCCGGCTCTTCCGCGCCCCGCGTGAGGTCTTTTGCCTCTGAGGCAACCGGTTCGCCGGGCCGGGACGGGACGAACCCGGGCCATCCGGACGCGACTGTGCACGGGTGAGCCCTGCCGGGCGCGCAGCGGGCATCGGCACGGTTCACAAGGCGTCGGCCGTGGACGTAGGTTCAACTCACCGCGGGGGCTCGACCGGAACGGGGGACCGGTCGCGCTCCCGCGCGCTGCCCTGTGCGGCGTGTGCCTCGGATGGTGTGGCTCAGCCCCGCAGCCGTACCGGGATCTCCCGCCAGCCGAACGCGATGAACGACGGCACCTGCCGCAGTCCCTCGTCCCCGGCGGCCAGGCGCAGGTCGGGGAACCGGTCGAACAGGGCCGGCAGCGCGGTCAGGGCTTCGAGGCGGGCCAGCGGCGCCCCGATGCAGCGGTGGACGCCGATCCCGAACGCCAGATGGTCGTCGGCGGCGCGCGTGGCGTCGAAACGGTCGGCGTCCGGGCCGTAGTGCTCCGGATCCAGCCCGGCGGCGGCGTACGTGGTGATGATGGCGTCGCCGGCCGGGATCGTGACGTCGCCGACCGTGAGATCGGTGACGGCGAACCGCAGCGGCAGGGACGCGATCGACGGGTGCGCGCGCAGCGTCTCGTTGACGACGGCGTCCCAGCGGATCTCCCCGGACCGTACCGCCGCGAGTTGTTCGGGACGGCGGAGCAGGGCGACGACCGCGTTGCCTATCAGGTTCACAGTGGTCTCGAAACCGGCCCCGATCACCAGCAGCAGCGTGTACAGCAGCTCCTCGTCGCTCAGCCGGTCGCCGTCCTCGTCGCGGACCCGGATCAGCTCGGTGGTCATGTCGTCCCCGGGATGCGCCGCCCGGTACGCGATCAGCGCGGGCAGCACCGTGCCGATCTGCCGCTGCACGGACGCCGCTTGTTCCGGACTCGGGTCGGAGGTGTCCATGATGGCCGCGATGAGCCGGCCGGTGTCCTCCCGCAACTCGTCGGGCACACCCATCAGTTCGCAGATCATCCGCATCGGCAGCGGATGGGCGAGCCCTGCCTTGACGTCCACGACCTCGCCGTCGGCGGCCTCCAGCGCGTCCAGCAGTTCCTCCGTGATCGCCTCCACCCGGGGCCGCATCGCCTCGGTGCGCCGGTGCGTGAAGCTGGGCGCGACCAGCTTGCGCAGCCGGGTGTGGTCCGGGCCGTACGCGGAGAGCATGTTGACCACGCCGACCCAGCCCAGGATCCAGGCCCAGGACGGGTTCCCGCCGATCTCGGGCCACAGCCGCCAGTGCAGCCGCGGGTCCTTGCTGACCCGCGGGTCGAGGATGAGTTGCTTCAGCGTGTCGTAGCGGGTGGGCGCCCAGGCGGGGAGGGAACCGGGCAGCTCCACGGGCACGATCGGGCCGACGGCACGCAGCCGGGCGCTCTCGGCGGCGATGTCGGCGCCTAACGGGTCGAGAGCGATGCGGTCGGTCATGGTCATGGTCGTCCTCCTGGCTGGTCGGGAGAGCGGGGGCTGAATCGGACGGGCAGGGCGGTCAGCGAGCGGTGGAACGGACCGGGCCGCCAGGTGAGTCGCTCGCGGGGCAGTACGGGTTCGAGGTCGGGCAGCCACTGGGTGAGTCGTTCGATCGCCTCGGTGGCGATGAGCAGGGTGTGCTGCTTCACCGGACAGGCGTGCGGGCCCGCCGACCAGGACAGGTGGGAGGCGTCGGACGGGTGGCGGTCCTCGCCGCGCTCCCGCTCGGCGGCCTGGGCGAGCGCCCCGTACGAGATCACCACCGGCACGGCGGCCCTGATCCACACCCCGTGGAAGGTGAGGGGCGTGCGCGCGTAGTGGATGCCGTAGTTGGCGAGGGGCGTCTCGTGGTGCAGCACCTCCAGCACCGCGTCCGTCACGGGACGGGCGCCGCTGGTCAGCGTCGAGTAGTAGGCCGGGTTACCGAGGATCCTGGACAGCGCGTTGGACACCAGGTTGGCCGTCGGCTCGTGGCCCGCGCCGAGGGTGAGGAACACCTGCCAGGTGACCTCCTCGGGCGTCAGTCCCGCAGGATGGTCCAGCAGCCAGCTCGGCAGGTCGTCGCCGCGCCGTTCCCTCTTGGCGGAGATCAGCTCCAGCACGTACCCGCCGAACTCGGCCTCGCCCGCGGCCGCCTGGGCTCCGCCCTCGATCAGCTTGCCCAGGGCGGAGTCGAGACGCTCGCCCGCGCTGTCCGGCAGTCCGAACAGGCTGTTGAACACCAGCGCCATCAGCGGCCGGGTGAACTCGCCCACCAGGTCGGCCTCTCCGCGCGGCCCGATCCGGCTCACCAGCAGGTGCACCGCCCGGTGCACCCGGGCCCGCAGATCGTGCGGCTCCACCAGGTCGAAGGCGTCGAGCAGCGAGGTGCGGTAGCGCAGGTGGGCGCCGCCGTCGGCGAAAAGCGTGTTGGGACGCCAGCGCATCATGCCCAGCACCGGAGAGTCGTCGGGTACGGTCGCCTCCCACGGCCGCGGATCGTGCGAGAACGTCTCGGTGTCGCGCAGCAGGTCCAGCGCCGCCCGGCGGTCGGTGACGACGTACGCCGCGACACCGGGGGCGAGTTCCGCCCAGCCGACCGGGCCGTGGGCGCGCAGGGCGGCGTAATAGGAGTGGGGGTCGCGGGCGAAGCCGTCCTCCCACAGTCGGACGGGCGCCGCGAGGGAGAAGGCCTGCTCGGCGGGGGACGGTCGGGTCACCGGGGCTCCGGGGGGTGGTGGTCGATCAGGTGCTGCACCAGCGCGAGCAGGGCGTCGACCGAGGAGTTCGCCTCCCGCGCGTCGCAGGTCACCATCGGGGTCGTGGGCTCCAGGTCCAGGGCGGCGCGCAGTTGCTCGGGCGTGTGGTGGCGGGGCGCGTCCGGGAAGGCGTTGAAGGCGACGGCGTAGGGCAGTCCGCTCTCCTCCACCAGGCCCAGCACGTCGAACGAGGCGTCGATCCGGCGGGCGTCGACCAGGACGAGGGCGCCGAGCGCCCCGTAGGCGATGTCGTCCCACAGTGCCCGGAACCGCTCCTGTCCGGGGGTGCCGAACAGATACAGCACGACACCGCCCGGCAGGCTGATCCGGCCGAAGTCGATGGCGACCGTGGTGGTCGACTTGTCCCGCACCCCGGCGAGGTCGTCGACCTGTGCGGACGCCTCGGAGAGCCGCTCCTCCGTGTGCAGCGGGCGGATCTCGGACACCGAGCGGATCAGGGTGGTCTTGCCCACCCCGAAGGGCCCCGTGATCAGGATCTTCACCAAGTCCTGTGCGGTGTCGGGGAGGTGCAGGTCCGCGCCCCCCGTCTCGGCGTCAACGGTGCTTGAGGTCGCGCAGGCCATCGGCCACTCTCTTCAGCAGGTCGGGGTCGAAGCGCCGGGCGGGCGGGATCGGCGCGCGGGCCAGTATGAGGTCGCGGTCGAGGAGGTCGCCGGCCAGCACCAGTACCGCGGAGACCGGAAGGCGCAGCAGGGCCGCGGCCTCCAGTACCGTCAGCGACCCGTGCTCCAGCTCCTCCAGCAGGGCCGTCTGGGCGGCGGGCAGTTCGGCGGGGGCCGGCTCACCGCTGCCGGTGAGGACGGACAGCCGCTCGAGATGCGCACGGCTGGGCCTGGCGACCCCGCCGGTCGACAGGTACGCGGGAACCAGGGGACGGCCGCCTCGGCGGCCGGTCATGCCGGCGTGTCGCCGTCGGCACTCCGGGGCCCGGCGGCCATCGCCTTCTCGCCCAGGCGCGCCACCTGCGAGTGCACCCGGTGGGCCAGCAGGTCCAGCCGCACCTCGGGATCGCCGTACGCGGCGACGCAGGTGCCGTGGTCCGTCGGCACGATGAGCACGTAGCCGTGGTCCGACTCGATGACGACCTGCCGGATGTCGGCCCGGTCGGTGTCGGCGAACGCCGCCGCTGCGGTACGGCAGGCGCCCTGCACGGTGCTGGTGATGGCCGCGACCCGCTCGGCCGACGGCCGCGACAGCGCGTCGGTGTAGCCCGTGACGAGTCCGTCCCGAGTGAGCAGGACGGCTGCCACGACGTGCGGCACCTCCAGGACCGGTTCGAGCACCCATGCCGTGTCCCCCGCTGCGCGGCTGGTCATCGAGCCGTTCCCCCTTCGTGGTCGTTGCTGTCGGTGTCGTCGAGGGCCCCGTCGGCGGTTGTCGCGGCCGGGGCACCCTCAGATACGGCCGGGACGGCGCCTGCGTTCGACCCGGTGACGCCGCGCGCTGCCGCGGTCCCGGACTGGAGGGCGCGGAGGGCGGCGGCGGCGTCCTCGGGGCGGCGGGGACGCCGCGCGGGTGCGGGTTCGGCCCCCTGACCGGCCGAGGTCGCGGCGCGGTTGCGGCGACGTCGCTGGGGGAGACCGCCGCCGTCGCGGGGCCCGTGATGGCCGGGGACCGGGGCGGAGACGTCGGCGTCCTGCTCGGTGCCATAGCCGTGGTCGTGATCGTGGTCGTGTGGCGCGGTGGTGCGGAACGACCCGGGCCCCTCGGGCTCGGTGGTCGCGACGCGGTCGCCGGACCCGGTGGCCGGGGCGGGTTCGGGCTGGTGCGGTGGGTCGTCCGGGGCGGGCCGGGGTGTGCGGACCGGACCGGACCGGGCAGGGGCCGAAGCGGGGGGAGGGACGGAAGCGCCGGGCACCGTCCCACCGGACGGGACGGGCTCACCCGACTTCCGGGTGTCGGACGCGCCGCCGGACGCGCCGTGCCCGTCCGGTCCCGTACCGCGGGAAGCGCCGGCCGCGCTCCCCGCGTCCCGCGCCACCGTCCTGCGGGTCGACCGCGGGGCGCCGGCGGCCGGAGGCAGTTCCTCGGGGTCGATCCTCGTCAGCAGATGACTGTCGATCCGCAGGACCGCCCGCACACCGCCGTACGGGGACGGGGAGGACAGATCCACGCTCAGATCGAACTGCCGGGTCAGCTGCCCGATGGCCGCGAGTCCCATGCGCGGCGGGTCGCCGAGCTCGGTGAGCAGAATCGGATCGGAACCGGCGACCATCCGCTGGGCCCGCGCCCGTTCGTCCTGCGTCATGCCCAGCCCGGCATCGTCCACCGTCACACAGACACCGTGGTGGACCGCCTCCAGGTTGACCACGACGTCGGTGTCGGGCGCGGAGTGCCTCAGCGCGTTGTCGAGGAGCTCGGCGACGATGATGGCGACCGGCTCGACGGCGTGTGACACCAGGGCCGTACCGGGCGCCAGGTGATTGCCGACCCGGACGCGCCGGTAGCCCGCGAGCCGGGCCTGGCCGCCCGTCACCGCGTCCACCAGATGTGAGTCCTCCCGGGCGAGCCCCACCCAGGCCCCGCACACCACGGCGGCGACCTGGGCCCGCCGCAGCGACTGCTCGTTCTCGTGGTCCAGCTCGAACAGGGTCTGCGCCAACTCGGGATCGTCGTAGCGCTGTTGCAGTCCGCGCAGGGCGTCCTGGAGCCGGTACAGCGCCGCCTGGATCTCCCGGGTGGCCCCGCGCATCCCGGCCTGAGCGGCCGCGTCGATGCGGACGCGCTGCGCGGCCAGCTCGGTGTGCAGTCCTTTCAGCACCTGCTCCAGGGCGAGCCCCAGGGGCGACCCGGCCAGCTGCGGGTTCAGCGGTCCGGGCACGGTGACATGGGAATGCGCCGCCTGCCGGGCCGCGGCGGGCACCCGCCGCGTCGCCAGATGCTCCACCTCGGAGGCGAATGACCGTGAGGTGCCGTCGAGTTGGGCCCGCAGCGCGGACGTTTTCGCGCGCTGCGCCGCCAGTTGCCGCCGTGAGCGCAGCAGCCCGCCGCCGAGGGCGATCGCGGACAGTGTGCCGAGGGCGAGGGCACCGACGGCCAGGTCCGGTACTTCGATCATCGAGTCGATTCCAGGAGGGAGTCGGGCAGGGCTGGGTCCGGGGTGCTCGGGCGAGCCACCCGCAGCACAGTACACACCGTCATCGACCGGTCTCGCACGGTGGAGCGCGACTTCGTTCCGAAAGTGATCGCCGTCTGGCTACTTCCGTGTCAACTGTCTGAAATGCCGCAGAGAGTAGGGAGTTGGCGGTGCGTACGGGTCTGCCCGACCGGTTCCGTCCCACGTGACGCTGTGATCACTCCGCGTGACGCACGCGGGCTGTGTGCCCGAGCGGAGGGCGGGTACCCGTCCGGCGCCTGAATTGGTCCGCTCCGCGAGAAGGAGGCCCGCATGAGCAGTGAATCGGAGACCGGCGGTGTGACCGGTACGCAGGACAAGGACTACAACCTCATCTGGTACGTCGAGGCGTGCCTGAACAACGCCCTGCGCCTGGAGAGCTACATCCAGGACGCGGAGCGCGCCAAGGACACCGAGGTGGCGGACCTGTTCCGCAAGGCCCAGGCGGACAGCCGCAAGGGTGCCGAGCTGGGCAAGGGGCTGCTGCGCGCACGCCTCCAGGAAGGCTGAGACACACCGGCCTTCCAGGGCCCGGATCCCCACCGGGGTCCGGGCCCTCTCCGTGCCAGAGGCGGAGGACCTCGGCGACCCGTTCGACGAGTTCGTCCTCGGTCATCGTGCCGTCCACCGTGAAGACGGGCAGCCCCAGGCGTCCGGGGACCCCGTCCGGGACAGCGCCGCCGCCACGCACCGTCACCCGGGTCCGTACGGAGGGACCGGGTCTCCGAGACAAGGGCGGGCCGGTCCTCGCCGTGGGTGACGACGGCCGCGGACACCGCGTCCACGGCCGCCTGGCAAGCCGCCGCCCCGGCCGAACGCGCCGAGGCCGAACGCCGGGCGCGACAGACTGGCACGTGAGTGACCCCGCCCCGCCGGGTACTCGGCCCGTCCCGCCAGGACCGGCCGGGCGGCCGTTCACGGTGCCGCCCCGGCCGGCCGCCGGCCACGAGCCGAAGGAGCCCACCCATATGACGGACGTATCCGGCACCGGCCCCGCCCCGGGCGACGACCGCAAGGTACTCACCAACCGCCAGGGCCATCCGGTCTACGACAACCAGAACCAGCGCACGGTCGGCGCCCGCGGCCCGGCCACGCTGGAGAACTACCAGTTGCTGGAGAAGATCAGCCACTTCGACCGGGAACGCATCCCGGAGCGCGTCGTGCACGCCCGCGGCGTCACCGCCTACGGCCACTTCGAGGCCTACGGCACCTGGGGTGACGAGCCGATCGGCCGCTACACCCGGGCCAAGCTGTTCCAGGAGCGCGGCAAGCGCACGGACGTCGCCGTCCGCTTCTCCACCGTGATCGGCGGCCGTGACTCCTCCGAGGCCGCCCGCGACCCGCGTGGTTTCGCCGTCAAGTTCTACACAGAGGACGGCAACTGGGACCTGGTCGGCAACAACCTGGGTGTCTTCTTCATCCGGGACGCCATCAAGTTCCCGGACGTCATCCACGCCCTCAAGCCCGACCCGGTGACCTTCGAGCAGCAGCCGGGCCGCATCTTCGACTTCATGTCGCAGACGCCCGAGGCCATGCACATGCTGGTCAACCTGTTCAGCCCGCGGGGTATCCCCGCCGACTACCGCCACATGCAGGGCTTCGGCGTCAACACCTACAAGTGGGTCAACGCCGACGGCGAGACCAAGCTGGTCAAGTACCACTGGATGCCCAAGCAGGGCGTGCGCAGCATGACCGAGGAGGACGCGGCCAACGTCCAGGCCGAGAGCCTCGGCCACGCCACCAAGGACCTGTACGAGGCCGTCGCCGGCGGCGACCACCCGGAATGGGAGCTGCTCGTCCAGATGATGGACGACCACGACCACCCGGAGCTCGACTTCGACCCGCTGGACGACACCAAGACCTGGCCCGAGCAGGACTTCCCGCCGAAGCCGGTGGGCCGGATGGTGCTCGACCGCATGCCGGAGAACTTCTTCGCCGAGAACGAGCAGATCTCCTTCGGCACCGGCGTCCTCGTCGACGGCCTGGACTTCTCCGACGACAAGATGCTCATCGGCCGGACCTTCTCCTACAGCGACACCCAGCGCTACCGGGTCGGCCCGAACTACCTCCAGCTCCCCGTGAACCAGGCCAAGAACGCGGACGTGCACACCAACCAGCGCGACGGCCAGATGACCTACCACGTGGACGGCGGAGGAGAGAACCCGCAGGTCAACTATGAGCCGTCCATCACCGGGGGCCTGCGCGAGGCCCGCTACCCGGCCCATGACGAACAGGGCCCCGAGATCCGCGGCCGGCTCACCCGCAAGCGCATCCCGCGCACCAACGACTACCTTCAGGCGGGTCAGCGCTACCTGCTGCTGGAGGACTGGGAGCGCGACGACCTGGTGAAGAACTTCATCGGTCAACTGTCCCAGTGCGACCGGGCGATCCAGGAGCGCATGGTCTGGCACTTCCTGCTGGTCGAGAACGACCTCGGTCTGCGGGTCGGCGAGGGACTGGGCATCGGCCCGGAGGACGTGGCCGGTCTGGAGCCGCTGGCGAGCCAGGACCTCACGGACGACGACCGCGAACGCCTGGCCAACCTCGGCAAGAACAAGCCGCGTGACGTCGAGGGCCTCACCATGACCCACTGCGTCCCCGACGAACGGCATGTCGTGACCCGTTGACCGGTCACCCCGACAGGGCCGTACGGGCCACCGCGAACGCCTGTTTCGCGTAGCCCCTGCCGAACAGCACGGCGTGCACCAGCAGAGGGAACAGCTGGTGCACGCCGACCCGGTCGTCCCAGCCGTCGGCGAGCGGCGCGACCTCCTGGTAGCCGTCCAGGACGTGCTCCAGGTGAGGGCAGCCGAACAGCCGCAGCATCGCCAGGTCCGTCTCCCGGTGCCCGCCGTGCGCGGCCGGGTCGATCAGCCGGACCTCTCCGTCGGCGGCCCACAGCACGTTGCCGCTCCACAGGTCCCCGTGCAGGCGTGCGGGCGGCTCGGCCGGTCCCGACAGCTCCGGCAGCCGTTCGCACAGACGCTCCACGACGGTCGCCTCGCCGACCCGGACGGTGCCCTGATCGACCGCCTGCCGCAGATACGGCAGCACACGCTGCTCGGCGTACCAGCTCGGCCAGTCGGCGGCGGGCTCGTTGCGCATCCGCGCGAGCCCGATGTACGCGTCCGCCGCCCCGTGCGGCGGCGGCGCGCCGAACGCCGGTGCCCCGGCGGCGTGCAGCGCCGCCAGGTCCCGGCCGAAGCGCACCGCCGCCCGCCGGCCCGGCCGCCCTTCCGTCACCCGGTCGATGACCAGCCAGCCCTCTTCGTGTCCGTGCACCGCCGGCACGCGCACGCTCCCGGCGGCGGCCAGCCATCGCAGCCCCGCCGCCTCGGCCCGTGCCGCCCCCGGCGCGTCGGACCGTTTGACGACCACGACCCGCCCGTCGTCCAGGGTGGCCTCGGCGAGAGCTCCCGACCGGGGCCGCTCGCCCCTGACCGCACTGCCGGTGAGCCGGGCCACGACATCCGCTCGGGCGGTCATGCGTACTCCTCCTCGGCGCCGGTCGATCACCACTCAGCGTACGGCCGCGCCGCTCGGCCTTCCGATACCCCGTGTGGTCACTGCTGCGAGCTCTCCGGGGCCGTTCGCCCGGTGCCCCGATCGCGGAAGCAGACCTCTCGGCCCCGGCGGCCGTTGCCCCCCGGCCGAGGCCTGTTCGGGGTTCCGGGACATGCGCCACGCGAGGTCACGCGGGACGGTGAAAACCCGCCGCCGGCCGACAGAACCGGCCACCGGCGGGGGATCAGTCGGGTCATGACGAGTTCACCGTTCCAGCGCACCATCGCCCTGCCCGCCCCCGTGTGCGAACAGGCCGCACAGTACCTGGAGCAGGCCGCGCGCCGGGCCATCGACGGCGCGGCGATCCCCCTGAAGGCCTTCCGTACGGCCGCGGACAACGATTTCGTCCTGCCCGTCCCGGTCGTCGAACAGGCGGCGGCCTGCCTGCTCGTCCTCGCCACCGAGACCGCCCAGACGGTGCGTCCCTCCGTCCTGCGCGCCACCATCAGCGTCGCGCTGCGACTGCGCGACGCCGTGCAACTGACCCATCAGCCCGCCCTCAGCAGCCGGTTCTGGTGAGCCGCCCCGCCGCTCAGGCGCGGCGGAAGGCGACCTCGACCTGCCGGTGACGCAGCTCCTCCAGTGTGGCGTGCTGCAGCCGGGCCCGTTCGATGAGCTCGTCCAGCCGCCCGGCGTCGAGCCGCTCGTCCGTGGTCGCGAGATCGCGGAGGGTCTCCCAGCCCGCCAGCTTGCCTTCCACCCCGAGCGCCAGCACCTCCAGCTCCCACAGAGTGCTCAACGGAGAGCGCCGTACCAGGCTGCCGTTGCTCTTCAGCCGCCCCACCTGCTCGACCGCCCGGCCCGCGTAGACCTTGTAGCGGCGTACCGGCACGTCGAGGCGCCGCAAGATCCCGAGCAGGCTCGTCCGGTCGTCGGCCATCTCGGCGGCGACCGGGGCCAGCGCGTCGGCGAGCGGCGAGCCGGTGCACGAGCGCAGCAGGTAGCGCACGCGCGCGGTCGCCGCGGTGGCACCGGCGAGATGGTCGTTGAGGTAGATGCCCAGCAGGGACATGTCGGTGGCCGGGGCACGCCGGGCGTCCGGGGAATCCGCTCGCTGTTCCGTCATGACGCGACTCCTGTCGTACTCCGGTCCTGCCCCACGGCCACCCTCGTGGTGATCCGTACGAGACAGGGAGGGCGAGGCGTCGAGCCGGTCCCGAAACGCACGGGAGGCTTGACCGGGGCGAGGGCGCCGAGGCTCTCGCCCGCACGGGTGACGGTGGCCGAGGTGACCGGGTGCAGGTCCCGGGCCCCGTACCACTGGTGCCGGCCGGGGCGGGCACTGCCGTGGGTGCGCGCTCCCAGCAGCAGACGGGCGGGCCGGTTCCACAGCGCGATCCAGCCCGGGTGTGTGGCGAGCGGACCCGGCACCGCGCGCAGCGCGAGGCCCGGCAGGGTCCGGCGGCCGGTGCTGAAGCGCAGATCGAACGGCGGGGCCGTGACGGTCCAGTGCCGCCGGCCGGTGATCCGCACCTCGACCGGTACGACCCGGACCTCGTCGAAGACATACGTGCCGGCGACGAAGTCCGCAGTCCGGCGCGTGGGCGCCAGCAGCAGCCGGTGCCCGTCGGCTTCCTCCACCATCACGTCGCTGAACGGGCCGAACGGCGACCGCGGCCAGTGCCCGAGCACCACACGGACGCCGGAGGCCGTGCCGATCCCCGCTATCCAGCCGTCGAAGCGCAGCGTGCCCACCGGCGACCGGGCACCTGGGGACCGGGCCGGACCAGCGGATTCGGGTCCGTGAGACAACACGCGGGCCGGGTGCCCGGCCCCTGTGCGGCCGAAACGGAGGACGGCCGTCGCTGCGCGAGGCACGTCCGCGGCCCGCCCTCATGCCGGGTTCCCGCGGCCCCCGCGCGGCTCCGGGACGCCGACGGTGTGGCCGAGGCCACATCCCGGACGAGGTCCCGATCACGTCCGGGTGGGCGAAGCGACGGTTACCGTCTACGACCAGATCCCGCTCCCCTCCCTCGGACGGCCCGGCAGTGCTAGCAGATCTCTCCCCCGTCATCGCGGCGACCGCCCAGTGGCTGACCCGCGCCTTCCCCGCCGCCGGCGGCGCGCTGGCCTCCGCGCTGTGCGAGGTCCAGGCCCGGCAGGCCGTGACCGTAGCGGCCTGGTTGCGGTACCCGACGGCCATGGACGCCGCCCTGCTCGGCATGGCGGGACCCGGCGGCTCCGGGCGGCTCGACTGGGTCACCGGCGCCGACGCGGCCCTCGGCGACGAGACGGACGCGCACGCCTGGCGCACCTGGGTGGACGAGGTCCTGGCCAGCTGGGCGGCCTGCCTGCTCACCGATCCGGAGCTGGCCGCCCGGGCCGTGACCGCGCTCGCCGACGGCAGCCACAGCACCGGATCACGGGCCGAGTTCCGCCGGCTGACCGCCCCCGACGACAGCGACCGGAGAGCCGCCGCCCTGCTGCGCCACCCCGACCTGCTCGCTCCCGTCGCCGATCTGCACCAGGACCAGCTGCTCGACCGCCTGAACCCGGGCCGCACGCTGATCGCCTGACGCCTCCGCGCTCACCCCGCCGGCCTGCGCGGACACGCGTCGGCCGCACGTCCTCACCCTCCGTGACTCACCGGTTTGCCGTAAGCGACCGTGCCGCGCGCGCACGGTCGGCGGACGCTGATCGTGGGCTCGACGGCCCTCCGGTCCGCGATCGCCGGTCCGGGGCGCCCCCGTCGTCCCGCGCCGCACCGCCCGACGGAGGAGCAACCGACATGGCCACCGCACTCTCGCGCAACTGGGAACACGCCGTCGTCACCGGCGGCGCCGGGTTCGTCGGCTCCCATCTGTGCGCCGCACTGCTGGAGGCGGGCGCGGCCGTCACCTGCGTGGACGACTTCAGCACCGGCCGGCCCGAGAACATATCGCCGCTGCTCGAACAGCCCGGCTTCACGCTGGTGCAGGCGAATGTCACCGAGGGAATCCGGATCAAACGGCCGCCGGACCTCGTCCTGCACTTCGCCTCCCCGGCCTCCCCGGCCGACTACCTGCGCCTCCCGCTGCACACCATGGAGACCGGCAGCCTCGGCACCCGCAACGCCCTGGAGCTCGCCCGCTCCTCCCGCGCCCGCTTCGTCCTCGCCTCGACCTCCGAGGTCTACGGCGACCCGCTGCAGAACCCACAGGACGAGCGCTACTGGGGCAACGTCAATCCCGTCGGGCCGCGCAGCGTCTACGACGAGGCCAAGCGCTTCGGCGAGGCGCTGACCACCGCCCACGCCGACACCCACGGCACCGACACCTGCATCGTGCGGCTGTTCAACACCTACGGCCCCCGGATGCGCGGCCACGACGGACGCGCGGTGCCGACCTTCGTACGGCAGGCCCTGGCCGGCGAGCCCCTCACCGTGACCGGCGACGGCCGCCAGACCCGTTCCCTGTGCTACGTCGACGACACCGTGCGCGGCATCCTCGCCGCCGCCGCCCACGGCATGCGCGGACCCGTCAACATCGGCAACCCGACCGAGATCACCATGCTCGACCTCGCGCGCCTGGTCGTCGAACTCGCCGAGTCCTCCTCGGAGATCCGCTACATCGAACGTCCCGTGGACGACCCGGCCGTGCGCTGCCCGGACATCACGCTGGCCCGCGACAAGCTCGGCTGGGACCCCCAGGTGCGTGCAGAGGAGGGCCTGCGGCACACGATCGCCTGGTTCCGCGAGGCCGGCACCGAGGAGTGACCCCGCCCGGGCACCCAGCAGCGCCGCGTCCGGTTCTCGACCGCCGAAAGGCCCGCCCTCCATGCGCATTCTCGGAATCAACGCCCTCTTCCACGACCCCGCAGCCGCCCTGGTGATCGACGGACGGACCGTCGCAGCCGCCGAGGAGGAGCGGTTCTCCCGCCGCAAGCACGGCAAGAGACCCCTGCCGTTCTCCGCCTGGGAACTGCCCGAGCGGGCCGCCGCCTGGTGCCTGAAGCGGGCCGGGCTGCGCCCGCAGGACCTCGACGCGGTCACCTACTCCTTCGACCCGGCCCTCGCCCGGCCGGCCGAGGAGATGGGCCTGGACGATCCCTGGGACCACCTGCGGCTCACCTACGCCCGCGAGGCACCCGGCTTCCTGGGGACCGCCCTGCCGGGCCTCGACCCGGCCGTCGTCCGCTTCGTGCCGCACCACATGGCCCACGCCGCCTCCAGCGCCTTCGCCGCCCCGGACGCCGGGAACTCCTCCGTCCTCGTCCTCGACGGCCGCGGCGAACGCGCCTCCCACCTGGCCGCCCGCCGCGTCGGCGACCGCCTGGCGGCGCTGCACGCCCAGGATTTGCCGCACTCGCTCGGGCTGATCTACGAGGAACTCACCGAGCACCTCGGCTTCCTGCGCTCCTCCGACGAGTTCAAGGTGATGGCCCTCGCCTCGCACGGCAGGCCCCGCATGCTCGCCGAACTGCGCCGCCACGTGTACCCGACCGGCGACGGCGGCTTCCACGCCACCGGCGTGCCCTGGCACGAGCTGTGTGCGCCCCGCGGGCCGGACGAACCGTGGACGCAGGACCACGCCGACGTCGCCGCCGCCGCCCAGGCCGTGCTGGAGGAGACCCTGCTCGACCTGGTGCGCTGGCTGCACGGGCGGACCCATGACCGGGTGCTCACCCTCGCCGGCGGCGTCGCCCTCAACTGCGTCGCCAACTCCCGCATCGCCCGCGAGGGCCCCTTCTCCCGGGTCTGGGTGCAGCCCGCGGCGGGTGACGCCGGCACCGCCCTGGGCGGCGCCCTGCTGCTGTCCGCCGTGGAGGGCGACGAGCCGGAGGCCATGGCCGGTGCCGACCTAGGGCGGGAGTGGTCCGACGCCGAGCTCGCGGCCTGGCTGAAGACCGCGGCCGTACCCTTCGAGCGGCCCCCGGACATCGCCGCCACCGTCGCCCGCGCCCTGGCGGACAACGGGATCGTCGCCTGGTTCCAGGGCCGCTCAGAGTACGGTCCCCGGGCCTTGGGCCACCGCTCCCTGCTGGCCCACCCCGGACACGCGGGCAACCTGGAACGGCTCAACGACGTCAAGGGCCGCGAGCAGTTCCGGCCCGTCGCCCCGATGGTCCTCGCCGACCGCGCGGCCGACCTCTTCGACGGCCCGCTGCCCAGCCCGTACATGCTGTTCGTGCACGACGTGGCCCCCGCCTGGCGGGACCGCATCCCCGCCGTCGTGCACGTGGACGGCACCGCCCGCATCCAGACCGTCGACCCGGCGCGCGAACCGCTCGTGGCCCGGATGCTCGGCGAGTTCGAGCGGCTCACCGGGGTGCCCGTGGTCGTCAACACCAGCCTCAACACCGCCGGGCGGCCCATGGTCGACGACCCGCGCGACGCCCTGGAGTGCTTCGGCTCCTCGCCCGTCGACCTGCTGGCCATCGGCCCGTACGCCATCCGCCGCGGCGACCTCTTCCGCACCGACCCCCGCAGCGACGACGCCGGAGACCTCCGATGACCGCACCCGACGCCCCGGCGGGCGACGCCGAGTACGCCGTCGTGATCCCCACCCTCGGCCGGCCCAGCCTGGGCGCCTGCCTGCACGCCCTCGCCGAGGCGACCGGGCCGCACCCCGTCCGCGTGGTCCTCGTCGACGACCGGCCCGACCCGGCCGGCGTGCCGCTGACCGCCGACGTCCCGCCGTCCCTGCGCGCGCGCACCATCGTCGTGCCCGGCAGGGCGCGCGGACCCGCCGCCGCACGCAATCTGGGCTGGCGGGCGGCCGGTGACGCGCCCTGGATCGTCTTCCTGGACGACGACGTCGTCCCCGGGCCGACCTGGGGCGACGACCTGACCCTGGACCTGGCCGCGGCGACCGAGCGCACCGCCGGAATCACCGCCCGCATCGAGGTGCCCCTGCCCGCCGGGCGGCGCCCCACGGACTGGGAGCGCAACACGGCCGGACTCGCCGGCGCCCGCTGGATCACCGCCGACATGGCGTACCGCAGGGCCGCGCTGACGGCCGTGGGCGGGTTCGACGAACGGTTCCGGCGGGCCTTCCGGGAGGACGCCGACCTCGCCCTGCGCCTGCTCGACGCCGGATGGACGCTCTCCGGAGGCCGACGCACCACCACCCACCCCGTCCGGCCCGCCGGGCGCTGGGTCTCCGTCCGGCTCCAGGCGGGCAACGCCGACGACGTGCTGATGACCCGGCTGCACGGCCGTGGCTGGTGGCGTCGGGCGGAAGCGCCCCGCGGGCGTCTGCCCCTGCACCTGGCGGTGACCGGGGCAGGTGTGGCGGCGCTGGGCTGCGCGCTGCTCGGCCGGCCCCGGGCCGCCGCGGCCTGCGCCGTCACATGGCTGGCCGGCACCACCGAGTTCGCCCTCGCCCGGATCCTGCCCGGACCGGGCACCCGCGACGAGATCCTCACCATGACGGTGACCAGCGCCCTCGTCCCGCCCGCCGCCACCTGGCACTGGCTGCGCGGGCGGCTCGCGCACCGCAAGGCCCGGCCGCTCACCGCGTCCGGCAACGGCCGGCCGGCGACCGCGGCCCGCCCGGCGGTCCGGGAACGGCTGCGGTCATGACGCCGCCCCCCGGCCCCCGGCTGCTCCCCGGGGACGTGCGGCAGCACGCGCACGCCCCGGACAGTCCCTCGCCCGCGGCCGTCCTCTTCGACCGGGACGGCACGCTCGTCGCCCACGTGCCCCACAACGGCGACCCCTCGCGCGTCGCGCTCATGCCGGGCGCCCGCGAGGCCGTGGACACCGTGCGCGCCGCCGGGGTTCCCGTCGGGGTCGTGACGTCGGGCGTGGCCCGGGGCCTGCTGACCCGCCGTGAGGTGGAGGACGTGCGGCTGCGCGCGGCGGAACCGCTCGGACCGCTCGCCGTCTCGGCGGTGTGCCCGCACGGCCCCGGGCAGGGCTGCGGCTGCCGCACGCCGGCGCCCGGTCCGGTCCTGGCGGCGTGCCGCCGGCTCGCCGTTCCGCCCGGACGCACCGTGGTGATCGGCCACATCGCAGCGGACCCGGAAGCCGCGCGTGCGGCCGGTGCCCGCGGGGTGCCGGTGCCCACGGACGTCACCCGGGCCGAGGAGGTCGCGGCGGCCGACACCACGGCGGCGGACCTGCCGCGGGCCGTACGTCTCGTGCTGGACTCGGCCCTACCGACGGGGGAGGCGCGATGAGCCCCCCGCTGTCCCGCGCCCGCCTTCCCCGCACCCTCGTGGTCCGCCTCGACAGCTCCGGGGACGTGCTGCTGGCCGGGCCCGCCGTACGGGCCGTGGCCGCCGGATCCTCCTACACCGCGCTGCTCTGCGGGCCCCAGGGTGCCGCGGCCGGGCGGATGCTGCCCGGCGTCGACGACGTGCTGACCCACGACGCCCCCTGGGTCGGGCTGGACCCGCCGCCGGTCACGCGGTCGGCGACCCGGCAGCTGATGCGCACGCTCACCGCGGGCCGCTTCGACCGGGCGCTGGTCCTGGTGTCGTACCACCAGAGCCCGCTGCCGATCGCCCTGCTGCTGAAGCTCGCCGGGATCGGGTGGACCGCGGCCGACAGCGAGGACTACCCGGGCGCGCTCCTCGATCTCAGGCACCGCCGGCTGCCGAACCGGCACGAGGTACTGGCCGCCCTCGACCTGGCGACCGCCGCGGGTTTCGCCCTGCCGCCCGGCGACGACGGCCGGCCGCGCGTCCTGCCACCGCCGGCCACCACCCGCCTCACCGGCGCCGAGCCCTACGTCGTCCTCCACCCCGGCGCGGCCGTGCCCGCGCGGGCGTGGACCCCGGGGCGGGCGGCACGGGCCGTCGCCGCGCTGTCCGCGGCGGGCCACCGCGTGGTCGTCACGGGCGGGCGCGCCGAGCGCGAACTGACCGCACGGGTCGCCGGGCGGCACGCCCTGGACCTCGGCGGCGCCACCGACCTGCCCCAACTGGCCGGGGTCCTGGCCGGAGCCCGGGCCCTCATCGCCGGGAACACCGGCCCGGCGCACCTCGCCGCCGCTGTGGGGACACCCGTCGTCAGCCTCTTCGCACCGGTCGTGCCGGCCGAGCGGTGGACCCCCTACGGCGTACCGCACGTCCTGCTCGGCGACCCGCGGGCGGCGTGCGCGGGGACCAGGGCACGGCACTGCCCGGTGCCCGGACACCCCTGCCTCGACGGCATCGGCGACGCCGAGGTGCTCGACGCCGTGGCGGCCCTCACGGACCACTCGGCGCACCGGGGAGAACAGACCCAACGAGGAGCGGCCGTATGAACATCCTGCTGTGGCACGTGCACGGCTCCTGGACGACCGCCTTCGTCCAGGGCCCGCACACCTACCTCGTCCCCGTCACCCCCGACCGCGGCCCGGACGGCCTCGGGCGGGCCCGCACCTTCACCTGGCCCGCGCCGGTACGCGAGGTCACTCCCGAGGAACTCCCCGACACGCCCGTCGACCTGGTCCTTCTCCAGCGGCCGCACGAGGCGGCGCTGGCCGAACGCTGGCTCGGCGGGCGGCGCCCCGGCCGGGACGTGCCAGCGGTGTACCTGGAGCACAATGCCCCCGACGGGAACGTGCCCGACACCCGGCATCCGTGCGCCGACCGCGACGACCTGACGCTCGTGCACGTCACCCACTTCAACCGGCTGTTCTGGGACAGCGGAACCACCCGCACGGAGGTGATCGAGCACGGCATCGTCGACCCGGGCCACCGCTACAGCGGCCGGCTCGCCCGCGCCGCCGTCGTGGTCAACGAACCCGTGCGGCGCGCCCGCCACACCGGAACGGACCTCATGCCCGCCCTCGCCGAGGCCGTCCCGCTCGACGTGTTCGGCATGGGAACCGAGGGACTGGCCGAACACCTCGGCCTGCCCCCCGGCCGCTTGCGCACCGCCGACCTCCCGCAGAGCGAGCTGCACACCGCCCTGGCCGAACGCCGCATGTACCTGCACCCGGTGCGCTGGACCTCCCTCGGCCTGTCGCTGCTGGAGGCCATGCACCTGGGCATGCCCGTCCTGGCGCTCGCCACCACCGAAGCGGTGGAGGCCGTCCCGCCCGGCGCGGGCACCCTCTCCACCCGCCCCGACGTCCTGGCCCGCGCCGCCCGCCGCTACCTCCACGAACCCGAGGCGGCGGCCGCGGACGGAGCCCGCGCCCGCCAGGCGGCGCTCGAACGCTACGGGCTCAAGCGCTTCCTGGCCCACTGGGAACGCCTGATCACGGAGGTGTGCTCATGACGCCGTCCCTCAGCCCCTTCCCCGCCGGACCGCTCGGCGGCGACCCGCGCGATCCGGGCGTCCTCGCGATCGCGCTGGTCTCCGAGCACGCCAGCCCCCTCGCCACCCTCGGCGGCGTCGACGCCGGTGGACAGAACGTCCATGTGGCCTGCCTAGCCGGGGCACTCGCCGACCGGGGGCACCGCGTCACCGTCTACACCCGGCGCGACGCGCCCGACCTGCCCGTCCGGGTGGAGCTGCGCGACGGTGTGGAGGTCCACCACGTGCCCGCCGGGCCGGCCGAACCGCTCCCCAAGGACGCGCTCCTGCCGCACATGGACGAGTTCGGCCGTCACCTCGTCCGCAGCTGGCGCACCCGGGCCCCCGACCTCGTGCACTCCCACTACTGGATGTCGGGCCTGGCCGCACTGCGCGCCACCCGCGAACACGGCCTGCCCCTGCTGCACACGTACCACGCCCTCGGCACGGTGAAGCGGCGCCACCAGCGGCTCGCCGACACCAGCCCGCCGGAGCGCATCCCGGGGGAGCTCGAGGTCGGGCTGGGCTGCGACCGCGTCATCGCCACCTGCCGGGACGAAGCCCACGAACTGGCCCGCATGGGCATCCCCCCGCACCAGGTGGGCATCGTGCCGTGCGGCGTCGACCCCGACCGGTTCACGCCGAAGGGCCCGGCCGCGCCGCGCGGACCGCACCCGCACCGGATCCTCCAGCTGGGCCGGCTGGTACCGCGCAAGGGGGCCGCGGTGACCATCGCCGCGCTGGCCCGGCTGCCCGGGACCGAGCTGGTCGTGGTCGGCGGGCCGCCCGCCGACCGGCTCGACGGCGACCCGGAGGTGCGGCGGCTGCGCGGCATCGCCCGGGACGCGGGCGTCGCCGACCGGGTCCGCTTCACCGGTGCCCTGCCCAGCGAGGACGTGCCGGAGCTGCTGCGCTCCGCAGACGTGGTGGTGTGCCCCGCCGACTACGAACCCTTCGGCATCGTCCCGCTGGAGGCCATGGCCTGCGGCGTGCCCGTGGTGGCCAGCGCGGTCGGCGGGCAGCTCGACACCGTCGCCGACCCCGGCACCGGGCGGTTGGTGCCGCCCCGCGATCCGGCGGCCCTGGCCCGTGCCGTCGCCGGACTGCTCGCCGACCCGGAGGCCCGCGCGGCCTGCGGGGTGGCCGGCCGCCGCCGGGTCCTGAGCCGCTACGGCTGGGGGCAGGTCGCCGCGGCCACCGAGGCCGCCTACTGCGAGGTCCTCGACACCGAAACCGCCGCGACCGGCGCAGGCTGACCGCTCCGCCCCGCCCCGACGACAGCCGACAGCAGCCGACGTCCGACGTTCGAAGGAGGTGTGGGTTCGCCGCCGTCACCCACGGCGGTACGCCCGACCGACATGAGCGAACCCTCAGCACACGACGCCCTGGAAGCCGCGCGACTGCACTGCCGGTCCTTGGAGGAAACCCTCGCACGGTTCCGCGACGACGGCCTGGACCGGGTCGCGGACTGGGGCGGCCGGCTCGCCGACGTCCTCACCGGCGGCGGCCGACTGCTCGTCGCGGGCAACGGCGGCAGCGCCGCCCAGGCACAGCACCTCACCGCCGAACTGGTGGGCCGCTACCGCCGGGAACGCCGCGCGTACTCCGCGCTCGCCCTGCACGCCGAGACCTCCAGCATGACCGCCATCGGCAACGACTACGGCTTCGACCACGTCTATGCCCGCCAGGTCACCGCCCACGGCCGTCCCGGCGACATCCTGATGGTGCTCTCCACCTCCGGCCGCAGCCCCAACCTCATCGCCGCCGCCGTGACCGCCCGGCAGGCGGGACTGCGCGTGTGGGCCCTGACCGGGCGCGGCCCCAACCCCCTCGCGGAAGCCGCGCACGAAGCCCTGTGCGTCGACGCCGGAAGCACCGCGAACGTCCAGGAGACGCACCTCGTCGCCGTCCATCTGCTCTGCGAGTGCTTCGACACGGCCGTGGCCACGCCCCTGGCCCGGCGCGCCGTCCTCACCCACGGGAGCACGCCATGACCGGGCCGCACCCCCTGGCCGTCGTCGGGGACGTCCTCCTCGACGAGGACATCGAAGGCGTCTCCACCCGGCTCTCCCCGGACGCCCCCGCCCCCGTCGTGGACGTCACCGGCGACCGCCGTCACCCGGGCGGCGCCGGTCTGGCCGCCGCCCTCGCCGCCCGCGGCGGCCGGGACGTCGTCCTGGTGACCGCGCTCGGCGACGACGACGCCAGCGAGGCGGTACGGCACGACCTGCGCGGCCGGGTCCGGCTGCTGGAGCTCCCGCTGAACGGCACCCTGCCGGTCAAGACCCGCGTCCTCGCGGGAGGACGGCCCGTCGTCCGCATCGATCGGGGCGGCGGCACCCCCGGCGAACCCGGCGACGCGGTCCGTGAGGCGCTGGCCGGCGCGCACGCCGTCCTGGTCGCCGACTACGGCCGGCACACCGCGGGCGCCCTGCGGCCGCTCCTGGAGGAGGCCGCCCGGCGAACCCCGCTGGTGTGGGACCCGCACCCCAAGGGCGACCCGCCCGTGCCCGGAGCCCGCCTGGTCACCCCCAACGCGGCGGAGGCACAGGCCCTGCACCCCGGCTCGGGAGGGACCACCCTGGGCGCCTTCGCGGAGCGCGGGGCACGACTGGCCGAGCGCTGGCGGGCCGCCGGTGTCGCCGTCACCCTCGGTGAGCGGGGGGTGCTGCTGGCCCGGCCGGGTTCCGGCACCCCGATGCTCGTGCCCGTGCCCTACCGGGCCGTCGGGGATCCCTGCGGCGCGGGCGACTGCTTCGCCGCCACGGCGGCGGCGGCCCTCGCCGACGGACTGCTCCCCGAGGAGGCGCTGCAGCGCGCGGTCGCCGAGGCGGCCACGTTCGTCGCGGCGGGCGGCGCGGGCAACCCCGACCTGTGGCGGACCGAGCCGGTGCCCGGCCCCGAGGACGATCCCGCGACCGACGCGTTCGGCCTCGCCGAGAGGGTCCGGGCCCGCGGCGGCACCGTCGTCGCCACGGGCGGTTGCTTCGACCTGGTGCACGCCGGTCACGTCGGCCTGCTGGAGAGTGCCCGGCGCATCGGCGACTGCCTCATCGTGTGCCTGAACTCCGACGCGTCCGTCACCCGCCGCAAGGGCCCGGGCCGCCCGCTCACCCCGGCGGCGGACCGCGCCCGTGTCCTGGCCGCGCTCGGCAGCGTCGACGCCGTCGCGGTCTTCGAGGAGGACACCCCCGAGGCGGTACTGGCCCGGCTGCGGCCGGACGTCTGGGTCAAGGGCGGGGACTACTCCGTCCAGGACCTGCCCGAGGCGGAGGTGCTCCGCACCTGGGGCGGCCAGGCCGTGGTCCTGCCCTACCTCGACGGCCGTTCCACGACCCTGCTGGCCCGCAGGGCGGCCAAGGCGGCGCAGGAGGCGCTGCGGCCGTAGGGGAGGGCATCGGGCCGGAGGTGTGCGGACCGCCGTACGAGGGCCGCCCCTCGCCCGGCGGTCCCTCAGGCCGCGGGCTCCGCCCCGGTCGGCCCGGCACGTCGTGCTCGTATCGAGGGCTGCCCTCGTACGGAGTCCGCTCAGGCCGCGGGGCTCAGCGCCGGCCGACCCGCAACGTCGTGCTCGCCGGTGCGGAGCATCACCGGTGCCGCGGCCCGCCGCTGCCGCAGCAGGGCGCCCGCGCCGATCGCGCCGGCGATGAGCAGCCCGCCGGTGACGAGGGCGCCGCGTGGTCCGGCCACCTCCATGAGGAGGCCCAGCGCGGGCGGGCCGCCCAGACCCCACACCGTGCCGATGCTGCCCCACACACCCAGCACCCGTCCCCGCAGACGCGGCGGCGGGTCGGTCTGCAGGACGGACGCGCCGGCGGTGTCGGAGACGGACTCCACCACGGCCATCGGCAGCACCAGCACGATCAGCACTGCCAGCGACGGCGACAACCCCGCCACCGCCTGAAGCAGCGCCCCCGTGGCCGCCAGCGCGCCCACGAGCCGGACGGACGGCCGGCGCAGCCGGGCGCCGAGCACCGCGCCGAGGATCCCGCCGACGGCGAGCACCGTCGACACCGTGCCGAAGGAGCCGGCGCCTCCGGCGAGCGGCCCGGTGACGAGCACGGCCAGGGTGAGCCCGTAGTTGCGGCCGAACACGGAGCTGATCCCGGTCACACCCGCCAGCGCGACGAGGCGCGGGCGCCGCATGAAGTAGGCCAGCCCTTCGCGCACGGTCAGGTCCGGGCCGGTGGCCTTCGGGGCCGGGGCGTCCTGACGCACCGCTCCGGCCGCCGGGCGCAGGAACGGGATGACCGCGGCCACGAACAGGAACGACAGCCCGTTGCCGAAGTAGGCGGCCGACGTGCCGAGGAATCCGACCGCCACACCGGCCAGAGCCGCTCCCACCAGCCGGCCCGCCTGGTGCACCAGCGCCCCGACCCCGATGGCCGAGGGCACGTCCTCCGCCGGGACGAGGTCGTTGCCCAGCAGGGCGCACGCCGGGTTGTCGACGGTCGCGACGACGCCCGTGACGGCGGCGAGCACCATCAGCGAGGTCATGTCGATCCGGTCCAGCGCCACGAGAACGGCCGTGGTGAAGGCGATCGCGCCGAGCACCGCCTGGCTCACGGCGGCCGTGAGCTTGCGGGGCCACCGGTCGACGGCGGCCCCGCCCAGCACGCTGATCAGCAGCGCCGGAGCGGCCTGCACGGACATGGACAGTCCCGTCGCGGCGGCGGACCCGGTGATCTGCAGGACCAGCAGGTTCTGCACCGTGAGCTGCATCCAGGTACCGGCGTTCGACACGAAGTTCGCGACGGACCACCAGCGCATGCTGCGGTACCGCAGCGACCGCCACGGTGAGCGGGAGGCGGGCAGGGCAGGGGAGGGGAAGGAGGAGGCAGGCACAGTGCGGTACTCGGAGACGAGTCGGAGGACTCAGCAGAAGGAGGACGGGGGAGCGGTGGGCACCGGCGGCGCTGCGCGGTGGACTCCCTCGACGGGTACGGCGCGGACCATCGTGACAGAGGGGACCGCGGAAGCGGTTCCACCGCACCTTGATCCGCCGTCCCGCACCTCTCAAACGCCCTGCCCGGCAAGGGCCTTGAGGTCACAGTGGGGTTGATCACACGCGCACGGAAAGAGGGGCCCGTCGCCTCGGCGACGGGCCCCTCTTTCCGTGGTTGAGTGCCTACTCGGACTTGCCGCGGCCGCTCAGCGCGTCGCGCAGCCGGTCCACCATGCCGGTGCCCGGAGCCAGCAGCTTGTTCGCCGGAGGCTTGTCGGGTGCGGCCGGGTGCGGCCGGGTCGGGGCGGTCTTCTTCGCCTTGCGCACCTTGTCGCCCAGCTCGTTGAGCGCGTCCATCGGACAGGCCTGCCGCAGCCGCGGGAAGAGGTTGCCCTCCTCGTCGGCGATGTGCGAGCGGATCTCGCTCATCAGCATGCCCATCAGCCGGTCGAAGTCGGCGTCGCCCGCGTCGCAGCCTTCCAGATCCTTCATGATCTGCTCGGCCGTGGCGTGGTCCTCGAGTTCCCGGTCGGCGAGGGTGTCACCGCCGGCCACGTGCTCGCGTACGGCCGGGTAGAGGTAGGCCTCCTCGGCCACCGAGTGCCGTACGAGCTCCATCGTGACCTGGTCGGCATACCTCTTGCGGTCCTGGTGGCCGGAAGGCAGCGCCTCGATCCTGCCGAACAGCTCCTCGACCTCGCGGTGATCGGTCACCAGCTCGTCGATGACGTTTCCTCCATGTCCCATGTCCTTCACCTCCGGAACTCGGGTCCCCCCGGCCTCAGGGGGATAACGCGTGGTTCCGCCGCCGTGCCGACGGCTCAGGCGGGCAGCCTGCCCCGGACGCGTCCGGCCGCCGCGGCCGGGCGGGCGGTGGCGCGCACGGAGCGGCGCACCAGACCCGCGTCGCGCCGCAGACCGCGGGCGGCGTGGGTGCCGCGCCACACCACGGAGGGGCGGGCGCCGGTGTCATCGGCGGCGATCAGCAGTCCGCCCAGCATGGACAGGTTCTTGAGGAAGTGGATGCGCTGCTGCGCCCGCTCCTCGGGGTCATCCGCCTCCCAGAAACGGTGCCCCGCCAGCGTGGTGGGCACCAGGGTGGCCGCCATGGCGAGGGCGGCCGGACGCGGCATGCGCCCCGTGGCGAGCATCAGCCCCGCAGCGACCTGCACGGCGCCGCTCAGCCGCACGACCTGCTCGGTGCGGTCCGGCAGCTGGGGGATGCGCTCGGTGACCGGTTGGACGACAGGCTCGGCGGCATCGGCGACCTGTTTCGGGTCGCGGACGGAGTTCAAGCCGCCCGCGAGGAACATCGAGGCCAGCATGGGGCGGCCGAGCACACGCAACAGACTCATGGCCCTCTCCAGGGAGTAGGTGGGTACAGCGCTCGCCGGGTTCCCCAGCCGGAGCAGAACCACTCACCCCGCCCGTTGCCGCGTCCACGCGATCCCTCACGCCTGAGATGTTGAAGATGTTATTCAAGGGAGTTCACGGCCGACCTGCTGACCTTCGCCTGGCGGCAGACCCGCGACGGCGAGCTGTTCCTCCTGCTGCGACGGCTGGAACCCTTCGCCACCTACCCGCTGGAGGTCGACGCCGCCCTGGCCGCGGCCGGATTCCGGCACTCCGCCTACGAAGCCGCGACCGCCACGGTCGCCCGCACCCGCGGCCGGCAGCTCACCGAACAGGAACCGACCCGCCGCCTGGGCGTCCTCAAGGCCGAGGAACGGGGCGGCGTCCACCGGGAGGGGCCCGGCGAGCACGTGCGGCGCCGCACCTGGGTGGGCGGCCTGCCGGAACCCTGGACCTTCGTCACCTTCCTCGAAGCCCGCCTCTACCGGACGACGCGCCACCGGCCCTCGCCCCCGCGCTGCGCGCGGTGCGCCGCCCCGTGCTCCGCCGGGGCCTGACGCACCGCCACGTGCACACCATCGCCTGGTTCCGTCACCTCACCGACGGCGGACCGATGTACTTCCACAGCGGCGCGACCCGGGGCCAGCAGGCGTTCCCGGGCTTCCGCCCCGCCACCGGCACGGCACTGGCCGCCGTCTGCACCCGCCGCTTCCGCGCCCACGACCCGTTCGTCGCCACCGCGTACGAGGTGCTGGCGGGGGAGCAGCCGGGCCCGCCGGGCGCCGACGGCACGCACCGCGCCGGCGCCGGACAGCCCTGGCCCTTCGTCACACCCGCTGCCAGAGGGCAGGGGTGCCGGCGGGCGCCCAAGGGCCCTGGGCCTGGTGCGTCTGCAGACACTGGTAGCGCACACCGGCGTGCGTCACCGTGACCCCGGCCTCGTAGACGCGACCCGCGGCCCACGTCTGCGCGGCATCGCCCTGGGGTGCCGGGGACTCCGCCTCGGCGGTGGTGAGGGTGAGGCCGAAGTCGCTGAGCAGCGCGTTGATCGGCTGGTAGAACGTGGTGCCGCCGGTCGCGCAGTCGCCGAAGCCGCCGGACGTCACGCCCTGCGCCTGGACGCCCGAGACGTACGGCCCACCGGAGTCGCCCGGCTCGGCGCACACCGTCGTCCGCGTCAGGCCGTTCACCTTGCCCTCGGCGTAGCTGACACTCGTGTCGTGCTGCTCGACCGTGCCGCAGTGCCACCCCGTGGTGGAGTCCGAGCGGCAGACCGCCGCCCCGACCAGCGCTTGGACCGAGCCGGTGATCTGCACCGCCTGCCCGCCCTCGCCCTTCACGTTCGGCGTGACCCTCCACGAGTCGTTGACGGCCACCCACGACATGTCCTTGCCGGGGAAGGTGGAGGCCTGGAACGTGCCCTGCTCCGCATTGTTGTGCCCGGTCGTCTTGGCACCCGGCTTGCCGCAGTGGCCCGCCGAGGCGAAGCCCTCCTGCTCGCCCTTGGTGACGGAGAAACCGATGGAGCAGCGGGCCGTACCGTCGATGTAGTAGGGGTCGCCGCCGATGATGTCCTCCAAGAGCCGCGGCCGGTTCGCCGTGACCTTCACGCTCACGCTGTCGGCGTCGAGACCGGCGGCCTTGACGAACGCGGCCGCCGCGGCCCCGGTCCCGGCCTCCACCACGACCCGGTTGGCCGGGATGTCGACGTACCACAGGGGCGTCTGGCGGGTGCTGACCCGGGCGGACGCCGCGTCGAGCTTCTGCTTGACGGCCCGCAGGTCGCGCAGCGGCTTCTTCACGACGGTCGCCTTCGCGCCCTGCGCCTTGATGGCGGCCACGTCCGCGGCGTCCGTGGTGGCCACCACGAGCTTCTGCGACGTCGTACCGCGCAGCCAGGCCCCCGCGAAGCGCTCACCCAGGGCGATGCGCAGCCGCCCCGCCCGCGTGCCCGCCTCCGCCTCGTCGGCCAGTCGCCGGGACGCCTGGGCCGGCGTCAGTCCGAGGTCGCGCTCCATGGCGCGCAGCACCGGGGTGGAGGGCCGGTCGGCACCGAGGGTCTGGGCGGCCGAGGGCAGGGGGCCGGCCGATCGCGTCGGCTCGGCCGCCACGGCGGCGTGGACCCCGGTCGCGACGAGCGCGCCGAGCGCGGTCAGCGCCACCCGGCACCCGGTCACGGCATGTCTGTGGACCATGCGATGCGTCTCCTTCGATCACAGCGTCGGTGCGTGGTGCGTGGTGCGTGGTGCGTGGTGCGGTCGGTGTTGCGGTGTGGTGCTCGATGCGTTTTCCGGTGCAGGCCTTGCCGGAACGGCCCGGTCCGGTGTCCCGGGCCGCCCCGTTTTCGCGCTTGGGTGCGGGGAACGGCGCCAGGTGCAGTACGGCGGACGCCTCACGCGGACTTCAGGCCGGGCGAACCCGCCTCCGTGACGAAGGACGCGGTCGTCGAGATACCGCCCCCGGGCGTCGTGATGGCCGGGACGGTCCGGAAGTCGACCTGCGAGAGCTCGCGGTCCATGTCGACGCGGACGTATCCGCGCCGGCCGTCGAAGTACTTCATGTGGGGATTGGCCTTCATGTAGGTGTCCCACTCGGCGGGCTTGGCGACGCCGTTCCCGCCGCTGGCGACGGAGGTGCAGGTGAACTCCGTGCCGACCGTCCTGGAGGCCGGGTCGTCGAAGTTCTCCTTGATGTCGAAGGCGTACGCCACGTGGACGTCGCCGGTGAGGACCATGAGGTTGGAGACGCCCGCGGCCTTCGCGCCCGCCATGACGCGGTCGCGGGAGGCCCGGTATCCGTCCCAGGCGTCCATGCAGCCCCGGGCCGGTGTGGTCAGGTCGAACTTGCGCTGGGAGAAGCACACCTGCTGGGGCATCACGTGCCACAGCGCGTCGGAGTCCCGCCAGCCGTTCAGCAGCCACTGCTCCTGAGCGGCACCCGTGAGGGTACGGGCCGGATCGTCCGACTCCGGCCCAGGCGCGTGCGGTCGGTCGCCGTAGGCCTGGTCGGAGCGGTACTGGCGGGTGTCGAGGATGTCGAACTGGGCGAGCGAACCCCAGGCCAGCCGGCGGTACAACCGGGCGTCGGGCCCGTTCGGCAGCTGCTCGGCGCGCAGCGGCTGGTTCTCCCAGTACGCCCGGTAGGCGGCGGCCCGGCGGACCAGGAACTCCTCCGGAGAGCTGCCCTTCTCGTCGTAGGCGCCCGCGTAGTTGTTCTCCGTCTCGTGGTCGTCCCAGGTGACGACGAACGGGTGCTGGGCGTGCGCGGCCTGCAGGTCCGGGTCGCTCTTGTAGAGCGAGTAGCGCAGCCGGTAGTCCGCCAGCGTCGTCGTCTCGCGGTCGAACACGTCGGGCAGCTTGCGGTCGGTGTAGCGGCGGGCCCCGCCGGCGGAGTCCACGGCGTACTCGTACAGGTAGTCGCCGAGGAAGAAGACGACGTCGACGTCCTCCTGCGCCAGATGCCGGTGGGCGGTGTAGTACCCGTCCTGGTAGGCCTGGCAGGCGACGGCGGCGAGCCGCAGGCGGTCGGCGTCACTGCCCTGGGCCGGGGCGGTGCGGGTGCGGCCCACGGGGCTGATCCACGAGCCCACCCGGAACCGGTAGTAGTACACGCTGTCCGACCTCAGGCCCTTGACGTCGACGTGCACGCTGTGGGCGTACTCGGGGTGGGCCGTGGCCGTGCCCTCCTGCTCGACGACGACGAACCACTCGTCCCTGGCCACTTCCCAGGAGACGGCGACCCGCTCCTGGCCGAGGCCGCCGTCCTCCGCGAACGGCTGGGGCGCGAGCCGTGTCCAGAGCAGCACCGAGTCCGGCAGCGGGTCCCCGGAGGCCACGCCGAGGGTGAACGGGTCGTCGGTGATCCGTGCCGCGTCGAGCTCGCGAGCGGCGGTGGCGCCGCGCGCCGGCCGGTTGGTGCCGAAGGCGAGCATCGCGGCGGCCGCGGTGACGGTCAGGAGGCGACGGCGGGCGATGTGCGGCGCCGCACTGCGCAGTACGGCGTCATGCGGGGAGAAGGCATGGTTGAAGGGTGTTTTTTGACGACCCGTCAGTGCCATCTGATGTCCTGTCGTACGGGGCACGTGCGCCCCGGGCGGACGCGTGGGGGCATCGCCGATGTGCGGAGCGCGGAACTCGCATGCTAAGCAGACAAAATGCCTGAAACAGGCGCGACGTGCGGAG
This sequence comes from Streptomyces sp. NPDC096046, assembly GCF_040303285.1. Lineage (NCBI taxonomy): Bacteria > Bacillati > Actinomycetota > Actinomycetes > Kitasatosporales > Streptomycetaceae > Streptomyces > Streptomyces sp. NPDC096046. Next base: position 52,571 of record NZ_JBEOSZ010000017.1, read on the forward strand.
GGTTCACACCACAGGCCGTACACGAGCGGCTCGGCACGCCCAGGAGAGGACAACGTGAAGCGCCGCCGGCGTTCGCCGGCGGCGCGAGGGGAAAGGGGTGGCTCAGCGAGCCTGTTGTGCGGCGGCTCCGGTCGTGGCGCGCTCGCGGACCGGAAGGTGGTAGACGTGGAAGGCCCGTCCGATGACCGGCTGGGCGACGTTGCGCACCCGCACGCCGCCGCTCGTCATGCCGTGTTCCGTTCCGGCGTGCGCGTGCCCGTGCACCGCGAGGTCGGCACCGGCGGTGTCGATCGCCTCGGCCAGCAGATAGCTGCCCAGGAACGGGTGGATCTCCAGCGGCTCGCCCGCCAGCGTGTCCGCGACGGGGGAGTAGTGGGTCAGGGCGATCCGGGCGTCGCAGTCCTCTTCGCCCAGTTGCTCAAGGGCGGTCCGCAGCCCGTCGGCGCACCGGCGCGAGTGCCGCACGAACTCCTTCATGACCGGCTCGCCGAACTCGCCCGCGCAGCGGCCCACGAAGCCACCGCCGAACCCCTTGGTCCCGGCGACGCCGATCCGCGCCCCGCCGCTCTCGACGACCGTGCCCTGCCCTTCCAGGACGTGGACGCCCGCATCCCGGAGGATGGCCGTGACCTCGCCCGGGCGGTCGTCGTGGTGGTCGTGGTTGCCCAGGACGGCGACGACCGGAACGGCCAGGCCCTCGACCTCCCGGGCCACCACCCGCATCTCCTCGGGCGTGCCGTGCCGGGTGAGGTCCCCGGCCAGGAGCAGCAGGTCGGCGCAGTCGGGCAGGGTCTCGAAGGCGGGGCGGAGCACGCCCTGGCTGTCGGGTCCCATGTGGATGTCTCCGACGGCCGCGATGCGGATCATGAGAGTTCCTCCGCGTGGTCGGGGGAGGACGCCTCGGTGACCACGAGGTCGCTGTGCACGGGGAATCCGGCGAGCTCCTCGTGGACGGTGCGCACGATGTCGTCGCGGCAGGGCGTCGAGGGCACGGTGCCGGTCAGCAGGACCGTCCGGCCGCGGGCCTCGATGCGGACGCCCAGTTCACCGAGTTCGCCGGAGGCGAGGCGGTCCTGGAGATGGGCGATGCGGTAGTCCAGGTTCTCGGCCGGCGGCCCGCCGCCCGCGTCCTGTGAACCGTGGGTGCTCATGGGTGCTCCTTCAGATGACGTTCAGACGCTCCAGGAGGAAGAAGAACGCCGCGGGCATGGGCTCGTCCCCGCACTCGCGCCGTACCTTCTCCCAGTCGACCTTCTCCCGCAGGGCGCGCGCGATGGGCAGGGCCGCCCCGAAGTCGCAGTGGTGCTCGGAGAACGCGGCGGTCAGGCTCCACAGCAGATCGGTCGGGGCCAGCACGGGCATGCGCACCGAGTCGACCGACAGCTCCTGCGCCCGCTCCAGCATGTCCGCGCCGACCGGCCGGTGCGCCAGCTCGAAGATGATGTCCACCGGCTGGCCGAAGCACGTGGCTTTGATCAGCCAGTCCTCCGGCGGGGTGTACACCGTCAGCCCGGCTTCGTGGAGCGTGGCCGCCACCGCTTCCGCGTCCTCGGGGCGGATCGCGAAGTCGACGTCGTGCTGGAGGTTCTTCTCACCGCCGTGGGCGTACGCGGCCACACTGCCGGCCAGTGCGAACAGGTGCCCTTTGCGCTTCAGCAGGGCGCCGACCTGCTTGGCCGCCTCCAGAAGCGCCTGGTTGCGGTCCTGCGGGAGTTCCTGCAGCGGCTGGTCCGCCTGCGGGTCCTGTGGTGGCGCGGGCTCGTCCCCGTCCGGTGCCGTGCGGAGATCCGGGATCCCCGGTCGCCGGACGAGCGTCGCGTCATCACCGTTCTGCGTCATGACCACTCCTTCGCCGAACCGGACACGTCGCTCCCGTGCGGTGTCCGGACCCGAGACGGCTGTTTGCCTGCACTGAGTACCCGGCGCTCCCGCCCCGACACGGACGGCTTCCGAAGAGCGGCACGCCCTGCCCCTCACCGGCCCGGGCGGCGCACCACCATGGCATCTGCTCACCGCCCTGGCCGTGTCCCTGCTCGCCGCGCCCGCCCCCGCCGCCGCCCTGCCGGCGGGGGCGGGCGCGGCGAGCCAGTGCGTCGCAGGCGGCGCCATGATCGTCATCTCCGCCGTGGGCGACGGCACGCAGGGAGACACCAAGCGCTGCATGGGCGGGGTCCACGACGGCGAAACCGTCATCCGACCTCCCCGCCCCACCGGACCCGGCCGAACAAGACAAGCGCATACCCCAACAAAAGCGGAATATGAGTCGAAGAGGTGGGAAACCGGATGAAGCCGCTGGACCATGCGCTTGTGGAGGTCGACATGAACCAGGAGACATCACGTTCGTCGGATCTTCCGCAGCCGTTGCGGGCCGTGGCCTCTGGCCTCAGGCATCTCCCGGGTGCGGAGCAGGTCGGCAAGGTGGCCACCGACGCGCTCGACAGGATCGGCGCGGTCTCGCCGCGCGGTCGCCGCATGGCCGTCTACGCCGGTGCCGGCGTGCTCGGCGTGGCCGGAGTCGTGGAGTGGCCGGTGGCCGTGACCGGCGCGGCGGTCGCCTGGCTGACCCAGCCGCGCCCGGGCACACGGCCCGACGGCGCGTCACCGAACGGCGCGACGCCCGGTGGCACGACCGGTGATCTCGACTCCGCCCAGGAGGAACCGGACGATCAGGACACCTCCTCCTCCGGCCCCGGCGCCAGACTCGCCGCGTCCCACTACCGTCGTGAGCGGCCGGACGAGCACGTCCACGAACAACCCGCGAAGGTCGGCGACACCGCCACGGCCTCCGCTCTGAAGCAGGTCGCGGAGGCCACCGCCCACCACCCGCACGGCGAGGAGCCGGACCCGGCCCCCCGCCCCGGACACGACAGCCGCACCACCGGCTGAGTCGGGACGGCAGCAGATGCTCACACGCTTCGACGCCGCCCCGCTCGTCGGGGCCGTGGCCGGCGCGGCCGCAGGCGCCGCCCGCAGCACCGCCCAGTCGGTGACGTCCGTCTACGACACCACGCGCCGCGTCCGCAACGTCGCGCGCAACGCCCTGACCGGCGGCCGGCACTGGCAGGCCGGGCAGCGCCTCCATCTCGCCCTGCGGCACCCCGACGGCGACACCCCGGCGCTCGCCCGCGAAGTCGCCGGGGAACTGGTCGAGCACCCGGACGTGCTCACGGCGTACTGGGACGGGGGACTGGCCCGCCTGGTCGTCACCGCGGCCGAGGGCGCCGCCACCGACCGGATCACCGAACACGCCACCGCGCTCGCCGCCCGCTTCGGCCTCCAGGAGGGCGTTGACCCCGACCTCCGGGACACCGCCCACCCGGGCGACCCCGCCGAGGTGCGCGTGAGCGCGGCGGCGATCCTGCTGGACGCCGCCGGCGCGGCCGGTGCCCTGGCCGGCCGGTCCCTGCGGCTGCCGCCCGGCTCACGCATCGTCACCGCCGCCGTCACGCTGCTGCGCGAGAACCCCCGCTTCCGGGCCGTGCTCCGGCAGCGGTTCGGCCCGTCCGGCATGGAACTCGTCCTCGCCGGAGTGAACGCCGCCGCCCACGGCATCGGCCAGACCCCGCTGGCCCTCGTGCTCGACGGCATCCTGCGCGGCAACCAGCTCACCGAAGCCGTGGCCAGGGCCGCGGCCTTCGAGGCGCTCCACGACGACATCTGCCACCACCGGCGCACCAGTCTGGCCTGCCCCACGGACACCCGGCCGCCGCTCAAGGTGACCCCCGCGGCGGAGTACGCCGCCCACGCCAGCACCGGCAGCCTCGCCGGCGCCGCCGCCACCCTCCTCGTCACGCACAACGCGACGGACGCGGCCGAAGCGCTCCTCGCCGGATCCCCCAAGGCGGCCCGCTACGGACCGGCCGCCTTCGGCGCGACCCTCGGCACCTGTCTCGCCCACGCCGGAATCCTCCTGCGCAACGGCGAACGCCTGCGGCAGCTGGAGATCGCCGACGCCCTCGTCCTGCACGCCGACGCGCTGCGCGGCCCGCGGCAGGACGACACCGGCGACGGGCTGCCCGACGACCCGGTCCACCCCTTCGCCGAGGCCGTCCTGGACGCCGCCCGCCGAGCCGGACTGCACGTCGTGATCGCGGGCGGCTCCGACCTGAAGGACATCACCCGGCTCGCCGACGAGGTCGCCCCCAGCGCCAAGCCGTTCGGAGACGTCGTACGGGCCTTGCAGGACGAGGGACGCGTGGTGGTCACCGTCGCCCGCCCGGACGAGTCCGGCGACGGGCACGTCGCGGCCGGACTGCCCGCCGGTGACGTGGCCGTCGCCCTCATCGACGGGCGGGCGGCCGTCTCCTGGGGGGTCGACGTGCTGGCCCCGGGCGGGCTCACCGACGTCTGGCGGCTGCTGACCGCCATCCCGGCGGCCCGGCGCGTCGGACGCCGCTCCCAGACCCTGGCCCGCGCGGGCGCGGCCCTCTCCGGACTCCTCGTCGCCCGGGGCGGGCAGCCCCCCGGCCGGCACCTCCTGTGGCCCCTCTCCCGGCACGCCCCCGTCAACCTCGCCGCGGCCAACGCCCTGATCACCGGCTGGCTCGAAGCCACGCGTGTCGCCCGGGCCACCCCGCCGCCGCCCCGGCTGCACATCCCCTGGCACGCCCTCGAACCCCACGAGGCCCGCGACCGGCTCAGGCGGGCCGACCACGACGGCGAGCCCAGCGGCCTCGCCCTGCTCGTGGACCGCTCACGGCAGCGGACCGCGCGCCTGACCCGCCATCCCGCCACCGCACCCGCCCGCTGGGCCTGGCAGGCGGCCGGAGCCGTCCGCCGCGAACTCGACGACCCGCTCACACCCGTCCTCGCCACCGGGGCCGTCGCCTCCGCGCTGCTCGGCTCGGTCGTCGACGCGCTGCTCGTCGTCGGCGCCATGGACCTCAACGCCGTGACCGGAGGCCTCCAGCGGCTGCGGGCCGAACAGGCCCTGGCCCGGCTCGCCGCCCGGCAGCAGCCGAAGGCCCGCAAGCAGGACAGCCGCCGGCGCACGGTCACCGTCGACGCCGCCCGGCTGCGGCCCGGCGACGAGATCAGCCTCGGCGCCGGAGATGTCGTACCCGCCGACGCACGGCTCTTGGAGGTCGACGGACTGGAGGTCGACGAGTCGGCGCTCACCGGCGAATCCCTGCCGGTGACCAAGTCCGTCGACGCCACGCCCGGCCTGCCGGTGGCCCAGCGCACCTGCATGGTCTTCGAGGGCACCACCGTCGTGGCCGGAGGGGCCACCGCCCTCGTCGTGGACACCGGCGACCAGACCGAGGCCGGCCGGGCCGTCACCCTCGCCGCCCGTACCCCGCCGCCCGCCGGAGTGCAGGCCCGGCTCCAGGAGCTCACCCGTAAGGCCCTGCCGGTCACCTTCACCGGCGGCGCGGCGGTGACCGGGCTGTCCCTGCTGCGCGGCAGCCCCGTCCGGCGCGCCGTCAGCGGTGGTGTCGCGGTCGCCGTCGCCGCCGTCCCCGAAGGCCTTCCGCTCGTCGCCACCGTCGCGCAGATGGCGGCGGCGCGCCGGCTGTCCCGCCGGGGCGTCCTGGTCCGCACCCCGCGCACCCTGGAGGCGCTCGGCCGCGTCGACACCGTCTGCTTCGACAAGACCGGCACCCTCACCGAGAACAAGCTGCGGCTGGTCCGGGTCGCCACCGCCGACGGCACCGTCCTCGCCACCGACACCGACGAGGCCGCCCCCATCGTGCGGCTGGCCGCCCGCGCCTGCCCCCAGGAGGAGACGGGCCAGGGCCGCCGCATCGCGCACGCCACCGACGAGGCCGTCCTCGACGTCGCCCCGCCCGACCAGGACTGGGCGCCGACCGGGGAACTGCCCTTCGAGACCCGCCGCGGCTACGCCGCGGCGGTCGGCCGCGACGGCGACCCGGACATGGGCGAGCTGCTCGTCGTCAAGGGCGCGCCCGAGACGATCCTGCCCGCCTGCCGGGACCTGCCCGGCCACGCCTGGGACACCGCCCACGAACTGGCCGGACAGGGACTGCGTGTTCTCGCCGTCGCCCGCCGCCCGTGCCGGGCCGACAACGCCGAACACGAACTCGACACCGCGCTCGGCGAGTTGGAGTTCAGCGGTTTCATCGCGCTCGCCGACGTCCCGCGCGACACCTCGCACGCCCTGCTCGCGGAACTGCGCCGCTCCGGCATCCTGCCCGTCATGCTCACCGGAGACCACCCGGAGACCGCCCGCGCCATCGCCCTGCAACTGGGCTGGCCGGAGGAGACCGAGGCGGTGACCGGTGACGAACTCGTCGCCATGGAGCGCCGGGAGCGCGTCCGGGTCCTGCGCGGCGCGGGCGTCATCGCGCGGGTCGCACCCGAGCAGAAGCTGCACGTCGTCGAGGCCCTGCAACAGGCCGGGCGGGTCGTGGCGATGGCCGGCGACGGCGCCAACGACGCCGCCGCCATCCGCGCCGCCGACGTCGGAGTCGGCGTCGAGTCCCGTGGCTCCGCGGCCGCCCGCAACGCCGCCGACCTCGTGCTCACCACCGGCGACCTGTCCGTCCTGGTGGACGCCGTCGCCGAGGGCCGCGCCCTGTGGCGCAGCGTGGCCGACGCGGTGAGCATCCTCATCGGGGGCAACGCCGGCGAGGTCGGCTTCAGCGTCCTCGGCACCCTGCTCGCCGGTGCCTCGCCCCTGTCGACCCGTCAGCTGCTGTTGGTCAACCTGCTCACCGACATGTTCCCGGCCATGGCCGTCGCGGTCACCCCCAGCGGCGACCCCTCGACCGCGCAACACGCCGAGACCGGCCCGATGGGCCTCGACGTCCTCGGCGCGCCCCTGCTGCGCTCCATCCGCCGCCGCGGCATCACCACCTGCCTCGGCGCGGTCACGGCCTACCTCATCGGCTGCCTCACCCCCGGCACCGAACGCCGGTCCACCACCATGGCCCTGTGCGGGGTGGTCGGCGCCCAGCTCGTGCAGACCCTCTCCGGGCGCCGTCACAGCACCCTGGTGTGGGTCACCGCCCTCGGTTCGGCCGCCGTCCTCGCCGCCCTCGTCCAGACCCCCGGGGTCAGCCACTTCTTCGGCTGCACCCCGCTCGGCCCCGTCGCCTGGGCCGGCGTCGCCCTGGCCATCGCCCTGTCGGCCCTGGCCCCCCGCCTGGAACGCCTCCGGGCCGTGCACGCCCTCTACGACGCGGCGGCCCGACTCGCCCTGCGCCTGGGCGACGTGGGCCGGCAGGCCGGTCAGTTCCTGCAGAGCGGCATCGCCGGACCGGTGGCGGCATGACGGGCGGGCACAGCAGAAGGCCGCCACCACGTGCGGTGGTGGCGGCCTTCTCGTGCCGGGTCAGACCTGGCCGCGCCAGGCGCCCGTCTCCCCTCCACGGGCCTCCATGAACTCCTTGAACCGCTTGAGATCCCCGGAGACCTGCCGCTTCACGAACCCGAGCTTGTCGCCCACCGTCTCGGCCACACCGCTGGGGTCGAAGTCCATCTGCAGCATGACCTTGGTCGTGTCGTCCTGGATGCGGTGGAAGGTCACCACACCGGCCTGCCGCGCCTCGCCGTCCACGGTGGTCCACGCGACGCGCTCGTCGGGGACCTGCTCGGTGATCTCCGCGTCGAACTCCCGCGCCTGTCCGCCGACCTTGGTCACCCAGTGCGTGAGGGTGTCGGTGCGCTGCTCGATGCGCTCGACACCGTCCATGAACTCGGGGAAGGACTCGAACTGCGTCCACTGGTTGTACGCGGTGTGCACCGGCACGCGGACCTCGATGGATTCCTCTACCTGCGACAAGGCGATACCTCCCTCTCTCGTACGTGAGCGACCGACGGGTACCGGATTTCGCGCCGCTCACTCATCGTCAGCGAAACTCGTCCGACCAGGTGTTCTTTCCGCTCTCGCTGGTACCCGTCCGTCAACTACGGACCGGGAGGTGATCGCCATGACGGACACGCACCGCACGGCCCCCGCCGCTCCCCGCACGGGAAGCGCGCAGACGGCCGGGGAAGAACCGGTGGGCGAGCTGGTGCAACGGGCCACCGAGCAGCTGACCGAGCTCGTGCGCGGCGAAATGCGCCTCGCGCAGGCGGAGATGACTGAGAAGGGCAAACGCTACGGCAAGGGTGGCGGCCTGTTCGGCGGAGCCGGCGTACTCGGTTTCGTCACCCTGCAGGCCCTGGTCGCCACGGTGATCGCCGCCTTGGCCGTACCGCTGCCGGTGTGGGCCGCGGCGCTGATCGTCACGGGCGTCCTGGCCCTCGCCACGGGCCTGACGGCGCTGGCCGGACGCAAGCAGGTGCCCAGCGCCGCCCCGCCCACCCCGCAGCGGACCATCGACAGCGTGAAGGCCGATGTGGCCGAGATCAAGGAGAGTGCACAGCGATGACCCAACCTCCGCACGACGAGCCGACCGCCCGCAGCCAGGAGGAGTTGCGCGAGCAGGTCGAGCACACCCGGCACGAGCTCGGCGACACCGTCCAGGCACTCGCCGACCGCGCCGACGTCAAGACCCGCGCCCGCGAGAAGGCCGTCGCGGTCAAGGAGCAGGCCGGGGCCAAGGCGCAGGAATGGAGCGGGCAGGCCAGGGCCAAGGCCGCGCACGTCGCCCACACCGTGGAGGAGAAGCTGCCCGAGCCGGTGAAGCAGAAGGGCGCAGCGGCCGCCCAGGGCGCCAAGGAGAAGGCCGCGCAGGCCGAACAGGTCTGGCAGGACAAGGCCCCGCGGCAGATGCGCGACCACCGGGGCGCCCTGCTGGCGGGCGCCGGTGCCGTCCTGGTGGCCGTCCTGCTGATCCGCCGTCGCGGCAACCGCTGAGCCACGGCACACCGACATCCGGCCCCCGTCACCGCTTGCGGTGACGGGGGCCGGACGGCAAGGTCAGGTGCCGTGGCCACCTTGCTGATCGTCCATCACACGCCCTCGCCCCACTGCCAGGCGATGTTCGAAGCCGTCCTGTCCGGTGCGACGGACCCCGAGATCGAGGACGTCCGGGTCGTCCGGGTGCCCGCCCTGGCGGCCACCGCCTCCGACGTCCTCGCCGCCGACGGCTTCCTCCTCGGCACCCCCGCGAACCTCGGCTACATGTCCGGGGCCCTCAAGCATTTCTTCGACCAGGTCTACTACCCGTGTCTGGACGCCACCCGCGGACGCCCTTTCGGCTACTGGGTCCACGGCGGCAACGACGTCACCGGAGCAGTGCGCGGGATCGAGTCGGTCACGACGGGCCTCGGCTGGCGCCGCACCGCCGAGGCCGTCACCGTGACCGGCGAGCCGGACAAGGGCGACCTCGGACGGTGCTGGGAACTGGGCGCGACGGTCGCCGCCGGGCTCACGGGCTGAACCGTCTGGCCCCGTCAGGTCTCGTCCAGCCGGCGCCGGTCCTGCTCGTCCCACTTCCGGGTGTCACGCGGCTGCGTGTACGGCTCGGCCTCCGGCGGGTGACCGCCGGCGATGGCCCGCTGCCGCGCCGTCTCCGCGTCGAACTCCAGGCCCAGCAGGATCGCCAGGTTGGTGATCCACAGCCACACCAGGAAGACGATGACACCGGCCATCGTGCCGTAGGTCTTGTTGTACGAGGCGAAGTTGGCCACGTAGAACGCGAAACCGGCGGACGCGAGCATCCAGATCAGCAGGGCGAGCAGACTGCCGGGCGTGAGCCAGCGGAAGCCCTTCACCTTGGCGTTCGGGGTCGCCCAGTACAGGAGCGCGATCATGGTCGTGACCAGCAGGACCAGGACGGGCCACTTCGCGATCGACCAGACCGTCAGCGCGGTCTCGCCGATCCCCAGGGCCGTCCCGACCTGCTGGGCCAGTCCGCCGGTGAAGACCACGATCAGCGCGCTGATCACGGCCATCACCATCAGCACGACCGTCACGGCCACCCGCACCGGCAGCAGCTTCCACACCGGCCGGCCCTCCGGCATGTCGTAGACGGCATTGGCCGAGCGGATGAACGCGGCCACATAGCCGGACGCCGACCAGACCGCCAGGACGAGACCGACGATCGCCATCAGCGAGCCGATGCCGGCGTTGCCCTGCAACTGCTCGACGGCACGGGTGATGATGTCGCGGGCCGAGGCGGGGGTCAGCTGCTGGACGTTCTCCAGCACCTTGTCCGTGGCCGACTTCCCGGCGAGGCCCAGCATGGACACCAGCACCAGCAGCGCGGGGAACAGCGACAGCACGCCGTAATAGGTCAGCGCCGCCGCCCGGTCGGTCAGCTCGTCGTCCTTGAACTCCCGCAAGCTTCCCTTCAGCACCGCGCCCCACGACTTCGGGGGCAGATCCGTCGGCTTGTCGGGCGCCGCCCCCTCTACTTCAGGGCTCGGCCCGGGGTCCTCGGACTCGGGGGCGGGAGCCTCGCGGCGTTCCGCCTCGGCAGGGCCTCGGCTTTCCGCGTCGACAGGCTCTCGGCTCTCCTGCTCGGGTCCCGGTCGCGGGTCCTGAGGTGGCGCCTCGTCCTTGTGGTGTTCTTTTCGTCCTGGAATATGCAGCTTCACCATGGGAGCCGGGTAACCCCTGGCGGGGCCCTTAAGCCGCGCTGGCGCAAGCCGGGCTCAAGGCGTGTCACAAGAGGCTCGCGGGAGCGCTCGCATGACGATTCGCAGGACGGTTGAGGGAGCGCTCCCATGGCGGCACGATGCCGTCATGACAACGACACCCGTCATCCGGCCGTACCGCCCCGAGGATCGCCCCGCCCTCGACGACATCTGCATCCGCACCGCCCACCACGGTGAGGACAGCCGCCCCCACTACGCGGACCCGGGTATCTTTCCGGCGGCCTTCGCGGCGCCGTACGTCCATCTGGAGCCGGACCTGGCCTTCGTGCTGGACGACGGGCGGGGGCAGGCGGTCGGGTACGTCCTCGGCACGGCCGACACCCTCCGTTTCGCCGAGGCCTTCCGCACCACGTGGCTGCCCCTGGTGGCCGACCGCCACCCGGAGCCGCCCCGGCCGCCGCGCACCCCGGACGAGGTGATGGCGGGCCTGCTGCACGATCCCGAACGGATGGTGCTGCCCGGGCTGGCCGCTCACCCCGCGCATCTGCACATCGACCTGCTGCCCGGCCGGCAGGGCCGCGGTCACGGCCGCCGCCTGATGCGGACGTTCCTGCAGGCCCTCCAAGACAGGGGGGTACCGGCCGTCCATCTGGCCATGTCGACCGCCAACACCCGGGCAAGGGCCTTCTACGACCGCTTGGGCTTCGAAGAGATCGACATCCCCGCGCCGGACGGGGTCGGCTACCTCGGACGCACCACGAAGGACCTTGACCGGCTCTGACGGTCCTGCCCATCGAACACATCGAACACATCGAATGCGCCAGGGGGCGCGGAAGTGGCGCAATCAGGCGTTGCCGAGCCGTCTCATCGGGCGCAGCCTGTGCGATGCGGGAGCGCTCCCACGCCCCCCGGCACCCCCCACGCGTCGAAACATGATCGAAAACGGAAACGAACACGGTCGAAGGTACGAGGACCCCCACACCCGAAAGAAGGAGATCATGAATTGTCATGGCCATGACTTGCGCTTCCCCGGGCTCAGGTCCGCCTGACGCTCGTCCTGAGCGCGCTGGTCGCCGCACTGCTCAGCCTGATCCCCTGGAGCGGCACCGCCGTCGCCCACGGGTCGGTCGTGGATCCGGCCTCCCGCAACTACGGCTGCTGGCTGCGCTGGGGGAGCGACTTCCAGAACCCCGAGATGGCCCGTCTCGACCCCATGTGCTGGCAGGCGTGGCAGGACAATCCCAGCGCCATGTGGAACTGGAACGGCCTGTACCGCAACGGCTCCGGCGGGAACTTCCAGGCCGTCGTCCCCAACGGCCGGCTCTGCAGCGGGGGACGGACCGAGGGCGGCCGGTACAACTCCCTCGACGCCGTCGGCGCCTGGAAGACCACCGACATCACCGGCGACTTCACGGTGAAGCTCTACGACCAGGCCAGTCACGGCGCCGACTACTTCCTGGTCTACGTCACGCGGCAGGGCTTCGACCCCACCACCCGCCCGCTGACCTGGAACGACCTCCAGCTCGTCAAGCGCACCGGCAGGTACGCGCCCAGCCAGAACTACGAGATTCCGGTGAGTACTTCGGGGCTGAGCGGCCGGCACGTCGTGTACACGATCTGGCAGGCCTCGCACATGGACCAGACCTACTTCCTGTGCAGTGACGTGAACTTCCGCTGACCTGCGCCGCCCCGCCGGACCGTGCGTCCGGCGGGGCTCGGGCCGGGCCGCGCTCCATGAGAGTTCTCCGAAAGTTTTCGGGGTGAGTGAACACGCCGGTGCTCCCGTACGTATGGGCGAGGGGATTTTCATGCCCGGTACGCCACAAGCGCAGGAGAGCACCCTTGGGACGCAACACGCGAAGACGCCCTACCGGCCCACGACGCGCGACCTTCGCCGCATTCGCACTGATTCTGGGCGGCGGCGGCTTGATGGCCGCGAACGTCTACGCCTCGGCCACGGACGGGGGTTCGGGCGGTGACTCCGCCCAGACGCGGTCCGGCGCGGGGGTTCGGACGGCGGGCGCCACGATCGACTGCCCGGATGTCGGCAGCAAGCTGACCTCGGTCCCCGAGCAGGCGCGCGGGGAGGTCGACAAGGAACTCGCCCTCCTGGACGAGCAGATCGCCAAGGCCTATCAGCGGCTGAGTGAATCGGCGCAGCAGATGCGGCAGGACCCCGGCTTCGCCGGCAACGCGGTCGTGAACCCGCTGAAGGAGAAGCGGACCGCGACCCTGGAGCGCATCGCGATCGCCGTCGACCGGGTAGGGGACCGCCCCGAGGGGCTGGAGGCCTTCGCCGCCTGCACCGTGCAGGAAGGCAACCAGGCTCCCGCGCAGGGCGAAGGCCAGGAAGGCGCTGGGGCCGGGCAGCCCGGCCAGGAGCAGGGCGGGACCGGTCAGGAGCAGGGGAACGGCCAGGGCCAGGGCGCCAACGGCGGGCAGGCGGGCAACGGCCCCGTCGCCGCCGACTTCGCGGACATCAAGAGCGTCCAGCCCAACGTGAACAACCCCAGCCCGCAGGGCGACGCGTCCCGCGGTTCCTTCGCCACCGACTGCGGGGTGAACGAGAACGGGCTGTTCAACTCGGACAACATCATCGCCGCCCCGGGTGTGAGCAACGGCGCCCACCACTTCCACGACTACGTCGGCAACCAGTCCAACAACGCCTTCGCCAGCGACCAGGAGCTGGCCAAGGCGGAGACCAGCTGCGACGACCAGGGCGACAAGTCGTCCTACTACTGGCCCGTCGTGCGTCTGCAGAACGGCGCCCAGGAGCAGGACGCCGACAAGCCCGGCGGCGGCATCGAGGGCAACGCCGGCGAGATCGTCACGCCGAAGCAGGTCACGCTGACCTTCGTCGGCAACCCGCGTGAGAAGGTCACGGCCATGCCGCGGCTGCTGCGCATCATCACCGGCGACGCCAAGTCGTTCGTCAACGGCCCCGCCAACGCCAACGCCTCCTGGAGCTGCACCGGCTTCGAGGACCGGCAGCTGAAGGACAAGTACCCGCTGTGCCCCCAGGGCAGCGACGTCGTACGGACCTTCAAGTTCCAGAGCTGCTGGGACGGGCGCAACATCGACAGCGCCAACCACCGTACCCATGTGGCGTTCGCGGACGCCGCCGGCACCTGCCCGTCCGGCTTCCGCCCCATCCCGCAGCTGGTCCAGCGCATCGTCTACGACATCGACGCGCCGAGCCTGCAGGACGGTGGCCGTACGACACCGCTGTTCGCGGTCGACTCCTTCCCGGAGCAGCTGCACAAGCCGGTCACGGACCACGGCGACTTCATCAACATCTTCGACGAGGATCTGATGGGGGAGATGGTCGACTGCATCAACGACGGCCGTGAGTGCGGAGCCGGAGCGAACGGCGGGCAGAACCCGGAGCCGACCGAGCAGCCCCAGGAGGAGCCGACCAAGACGCCGGAAGCCCCGCAGGAGGAGCCCGAGGCTCCCCAGGAGGAGCCGACCAAGACCCCCGAGGCCCCGCAGGAGGAGCCCACCCGCACGCCCGGCGCCCCGCAGGGCGGGAACGACGCCGGGAAGCCCGGTGACAAGGGCGACGGCGGTGACGACGGCAAGGGTGAGGCCGCGAAGCCCCCGGCGAACAAGCCGGCGCCCGAGACGGACTCCGACGACGCGTCCACGGCTCCCGGCCGGGCCGAGCCCGAGGTGAAGGCGACCTCCACGGCCGGTGGCGGTGACGTCGCCGAACAGGGCAGCGGTTCGAAGGAGGCCTCCGGTGAGGAATCGGACGGACTCGGCGACTCCCAGGCCGTCGGCACGGCCACCAGTGCGGCGCCGACCCCGTCGGCTCCCTCGCAGACGGAGCCGCAGGCGGTCGGCGGGGGCGGCCTGGCCGACACCGGCGCCCAGCTGTGGCCGGCCGCGGCGGGCGCAGTTCTGGTCATCGCGGGCTTCGTCGTCCTGCGCCGGGTGAGGCGCGGCCAGGCGTAGTGCCCGGGCACGACCCACGAACGGCGGCGGGATCCCACCGGATCCCGCCGCCGTTCCGTGCGCCCGGCCGAGGTCGGGACCGGCACCCTTCGACCACCGCCGAAGGATGCGCCCTCTAGCGTGGCCACATGAACCTCACGTGCAACGGCATACGCGGTGGAGCGGCAGCGTGACGCCGTGGGAGATGGCCGCCGTGTTCGCCGCCGGCACCGGTGCCGGGGCCGTCAACGCCGTCGTCGGCTCGGGAACGCTGATCACCTTTCCGGTCCTGCTGGCCGCCGGACTGCCTCCGGTCACCGCCACGGTGTCCAACGGGCTGGGCCTGGTTCCCGGCTCCATCACCGCGGCTGTGGGCTACCGCGAGGAACTGCGCGGACAGGGTCGGCGCGTTCTCCTGCTGGGCATCGGAGCGGTGCTGGGCGGCCTCGCGGGTGCCGTGCTGCTGCTGACCCTGCCCGCGTCGGCGTTCGAGCGGATCGTGCCGGTCCTGGTGGGGCTCGCCCTCGTCCTGGTCGCCTGCCAGCCCTGGATCGCGAGGCGGGTGCGCCGCCGACGCGAGTCCGGCGGTCCCGTCCGCCGTGACGGCGGCGCGCTGCTCTTCACCGGCCTGACGCTGGCCAGCGTCTACGGCGGCTACTTCTCCGCCGCGCAGGGCATCATCTACGTCTCCCTGATGGGCATGCTGCTCGACGAGACGCTGCAGCGGCTCAACGCGGTCAAGAACGTGCTGGCGGCCGTCGTCAACACCGTCGCCGCCCTGCTGTTCGTCTTCTTCGCCGACTTCGACTGGACGGCGGTCGTGCTCATCGCCGCAGGCTCCGCGCTGGGCGGCCTGGTCGGAGCCAGAACGGGCCGCCGCTTCAGTCCCGCCGTCCTGCGCACCCTGATCGTGTCGGTCGGCACCGTCGCCCTCGTCCACCTGGTCCTGCGCTGACATCCCTAGGGCGCCGGGCGCGCTTGCGCCCGCGTCGTACCCTCGGCGTCGATGTGCGGCAGCACCCGGTCCAGCCAGCGCGGCGTCCACCAGGCGTGCCGCCCGAGCAGCGTCATCACCGCCGGCACCATGAGCAGCCGTACGACGGTCGCGTCGATGAGCACGCTGACGGCCAGCCCCAGCCCGAGCATCTTCACCACGATGTTGTCGCTGACGATGAACGCCGCGAACACGCTCACCATGATCAGCGCGGCACAGGTGATGACGCGGGCCGTGGTCTCCAGGGCGTGAGCCACGGAGGCCTTCGCGTCCCCGGTGCGCTGCCACGCCTCGTGGACGCGGGAGAGCAGGAAGATCTCGTAGTCCATGCTGAGGCCGAAGATGATGGCGAACATCATCATCGGCACGTAGCTCTCGATGGGCACGGTGCCGTTGACGCCGAGTGCGGGGCCGCCCCAGCCCCACTGGAACACGGCCACGACCACGCCGTACGAGGCGGCGATCGACAGGACGTTCAGGACGGCCGCCTTGACGGCGACGAGCAGTCCCCGGAACACGGCCAGGATGATCAGGAAGGCCAGTGCGACCACGACGAGGATGATCAGGGGCAGCCGGGAGGCGACGATGTCGCGGAAGTCGACCTGGGCCGCCGTCGTACCGGTGACGTAGCCCTTGGCATCGGTGCCCTGGACCGCGGCCGGCAGGGTGTCGTCGACCAGCCGGTTGACCAGGTCGGTGGTGGTGGCGCTCTGCGGCGACCGGGTCGAGTAGACGGTGCCGACGAGGACGTCGCCGTCCTGCGTGGGCGTCAGGGGGGTGACGACGGCGGCGCCCGGGACCGAATCGAGGGTCTGCTGGGCCTTCGAGGCCAGGCCGGAGCGCTGCGAGGCGGGCACGTCCGTCTGGTCGATGACCACGGTGAGGGGTCCGTTGGAGCCGGGCCCGAACGCGTCGGTCATCAGGTCGTAGGCCCGCCGGTCGGTGAACGAGGTCGGGTCGGCGCCGTCGCCGATGTGGCCGAGCTGGAGGGAGAACACGGGGATCGCGAGCACCACGACCACGGCGACACCCGCCGTCAGGAACCACAGGGGTCTGCGCTCCACCCGCTGCGCGTACCGGTGCCAGGTGCCCTGCGGCGTCTCGCCCTCCTCGGCGCCGGTCTCGGCGACGGGGCGGCGCACCGTGTAGCGGTCGATGTGCCGCCCGAGAAGACCGAGCAGCGCGGGCACGAGGGTGAGCGCGCCGACGACGGCCGAGACGACGGTGACGGCGGCGGCGAGCCCGAGCAGGGCGATGAAGGAGACCCCGGACGCGGACAGGCCCGCGAGCGCGATGATCACCGTGCAGCCGGAGACGAGGACGGCGTGGCCACTGCTACCGGCGGCCTGGCCGGCGGCGCGCACCGGGTCCATGCCGTCGATGAGGTTCTGCCGGTGACGGGTGATCAGAAACAGGGCGTAGTCGATGCCGACTCCGAGCCCGATCATCGTGGCGAGGGTGGGTGAGACCGTCGCGAAGGTGAACGCGACGGCCAGCAGCCCGAGGAGGGCGAGACCGCCCACGACGCTGATCAGCGCGGTGAGCAGGGGGATACCGGCGGCGATGACGCTCCCGAACCCGACCAGCAGCACCACGACGGCCACGCCGAAACCGATCAGTTCGCTGATCCGGTCGTCGGCCTCCGGCCGGGCCAGTTCGCCGAGCGGTCCGCCGTACTCGACCTGCGCCCCGGCCGACCGCAGTGGCTGCACGGCGTCGTCGACCCCGTCGAGGTAGCCGTCGCCGAGTGTCGAGGGCTGCTGGTCGAAGCGGACGGTGATGTAGGCCGTCTTCTTGTCGTCCGACAGCGGTCCGACGTTCTGCTGCTGAGACTGTCCCGGGGACGCTCCTTGAGCGGACAGCGGGTTCTGCGCCGACAGGACGTGCGGCAGCTTCTCCAGGTCGGCGACCGTGGTGGACATCTGGGAGCTCAGCGCGGTCAGGGCCTGCCGGTCGTCGTGCAGCACGATCTGGCTGCTGTAGCCCCCGGCCTGCGGGTCGTGCCGCTTCAGCACGTCCAGGCCCTTCTGCGACTGGGCCTGGGGCAGGGAGAAGTTGTCGGAGTACGTTCCGCCGGCGACGTGGTTGACGACCTGGAGTGCCACCAGCGCCACGAGCCAGGCGCCGATGACGATCCCGAAGTGACGCGCGCACCACTCGCCCAGCCGCCGCAGCACACTCCCGCGCGCGGCCTTCCGGGCCCCTTCACCGGTACGGGTGTGCGACATGGGCGTCGTCTCCTGGGTCGGCCGGGGCGTACAGTGCCGTCCATTAGATGCGCGCGGGATCACTCCGGCGTTCCAGGCACGCGGACTGCCCGGGACTCCCGGCGGCCGTTCCCCCGAAAGGCCCGACCGCGTGACCGGCGCTCACGCCCCACCCGTCGCAGCGCTCCCGACCCGAGCGCCACTCCGAGCCCCACCAGCGCGCTCCCCGCCGCCTGCGCGAGACCGTAGGAACCCGTGCCGACGAGCGGTGCGGTGCCGGCCGCCGCGACCGGGATGAGGCCGGAGAACAGGGTGGCGCGTTCCGCGCCGATCCGCTGCATGCCCATGTACCAGCACACGAAGCCGACCACGGTGACCACCACCGCCTGCCACAGCAGCGCGGCCGTCTCGACACCGTCCGGCCGCCGCAGCCAGGAGCCCCCGTCGACCCACAGCCCTGTCGCCGCCGACTCCACCGCGGCGACCGCGCACACCGTGGCGGACAGCAGCCGGGGCCCGAGCGGCCGCAGCACGGGCACGGCGAGCACGGCGAACCCGACCTCCCCCGCAAGGGCGCACACGGAGAAGGCGATGCCCGCCCCGTCGGTGCGCCCCCACCCCTGGACCGTGAAGGCGCCGACGGCCACGAGCGACGCCCCGTACAGCACCGTCCGCCTGGGCCTGCGCCCCTCCAGGAGGGGCACGAGCACGGCGACCGCCACCGGCGCGCAGCCCACGAACACGCCGGGAACCGCCGGTTCCGCCGTGCGCTCCGCGGCGATGACGGCCAGGTTGAAACCGACCATGCCGACCGCCGCGAGCAGGGCGAGACGCCCCCACTGGCGCGGTGTGAGTGCGCGCAGCCGGCCGGCGGCGCCCTTCCCCGCCACCGGGACCAGCAGCAGGCAGGCCAGCCCGTAGCGCAGGAACTGGCCGCCCGCGTACGGGTAGTCGCCCAGCACGCTGTTGGCGGTGAAGGATCCTCCGACGAGGACGCAGGCGAGCGCGGCGAGCAGGGCGCCGCGCGTGGTCGTGGCGTTCATGCGGATGACGCTAGGCAGCCGGGCGGCCCGGGAAGGAGTCCAATGGCCTGCCTGCTCGGTGGACCAATTCCCGCCCGGGCCCGTGGGTCAGCCGATGTGGTAGCTGTCGCCGTGGACCTTCCGGTCCAGTGGCGGGTTCAGGTCGCCCCCGTCGCCGTGTATGACGATGACGTCGCAGGGGCGAACCGGCCCAGCACCCGCAGCCCGTCCGCTGTGCCCTGCCGGACCGCCGGGTCGAGGTACACCCGGTCACGTTCGTCGTCCTGGGCGCGCCGGAACTCCGCGTCGCGCGCCGCCCGGCGCCAGTCGCCGGGAAAGCCGGGGCCCAGTCCGTCGTGCGAGTCGGAGCCGTCGACGACCTCGGACAGGGCCGGTGGGCAATGCGCGAGCACGTTGCCGGGCACGCGGGCGGAGCGGAGCGGCATGCACGGCGTCCGCAGCATCGAGCGCCGCACCGCCCTGAGCGACGGCCGGCCGCTCATCGGGGCCCGGCCGGCCGCCCTCGCCCGGCACCGGTGGCGGCGCCACTTCTCCGGCTGAGCGCCGCCACGGGAACCATGAACCCTTCTCACACGTCAACTCTTTGCCCAGCTAGGGCCGAACGGTCGATCCGACCAGCCGGAGAGGGGAACCGCCGTGGACGAGGCGACGTCGCAGCAGGGGAGCGAGGCGGAGACAGCCGTCCGCCGAGCCCGTTTCGGGGCACTCCCGGAACCGGTGCGCGTGGAGGACATGGTCGAGGAGCGGGCGTCCAGTGTGCCCGACCCGGCGCGCACCGCGTACAACCAGGACGAATGGCTCGTGCGCTACTGCCTGTGAGCCGCCCCGCCCGGCTCTGGCTAGTGCCGCGGCAGGAACGTTTGCCCCGTCGCGGCGCCCGGCACGCTCCCCCGTTCTCGGCTTCGCTCGAACGGGAGGGGCCCCCACCGCCGCACCGGCCGAAAGCCCAAGTACGTCCAGTACGAGGACTTCCGGCCGGCCCGCCGAGAGCACGCACCGGACGCCGCTCAATGGGCAAACGTTGCCTGCCGCGACACTAGGCGCGGCCCTGCCTCTCCAGGGCGTGCAGCCACCGCACGACGTCGTCGGCGTCCTGGGCGCGGGCGATGTCGAGCGGGGTCATGCCGTCGTAGCCGCGCCAGTGAGGGTCGGCGCCGCGTTCGTGGAGGTATCGCGCGGTGGGCAGGTGCCCGCCGTGGCAGGCGCCCCAGAACGCGCCGGTGATCTCCTCCGCCGAGGGCGGCTCGTCCGCCTCGAGGCACGCCCGCACCCGGTCGAGCAGGCCGAGCGCGGCGGCGTCCTGGAGGGTGACGTGGGCGCCGTGTTCGACGAGCCGGTGCGCCGCGCGCCACTGGCCGAACCCCCGGGCGTCGGCGAGCGGGGTACCACCGCCGATGACCGCCCCGGGCGCTTCGATGTCGGCCCCGGCCGCGATGAGCGCGTCCAGGGCGGGCACGTCGTTGCTGCTCGCGGCCCAGTGCAGGGGCGTCTCCGCGTGCGCTCCGCCGAAGCGGGCGTCGGGATCGGCCCCGGCGGCGACCAGGATCGCGATCACTTCGGGACCGTGGGGGAAGTGACCGGGCCAGTCGGTCGCGAGGTGCAGCAGACTGCGCGTGCCGGTGCCGTCCGCACCGTGCTCGGTGACGCGTGCGGCGGCGAGACCCGGGTGGTCGGCGAGCAGCCGCCTCAGCCCGGGCAGGTCCCCCGTCCGGATCGCCTCCGTGACGGCCACGGCCGGTGGGTCCTGCGATGTCAACGTCAGCAAGCCGGCCTCCCGATGCCGTCCAGGGCTCCCGATTCTGTCAGCGGGCGCCCGCACGCACAGCCGCCCGTGCGAAACGACCGGATCACTGTCCCCGGCAGCGCCCCCGGCCCGCACCTTCCGGTGTCGAAGGCGGGCACCCGCGCCGACGACGTGCCCGCGGGCCTCGCCAGGCGTAGCGTCCGGGTAGGAGCGGGAGGACACCATGCCCGGGAGCGATGAGCAGGCCGGAGGCACCGGATCGCTGGACGACGCACTGGCAGCGGCCCTGGCCGACACCGTGCGCGGTACCGGCGCCTCGTTCGGCGGCCTCTTTCTGATCGAGGAGGCGGAGCCGGTGTTGCGCCTGGTGGCCCAGTGCGGTCTCCCGGCGGCCTTCACCGTCCCGTGGCAGCGGCTGCCCCTGACCGCACCCGTCCCGGTCACCGACGCCATCCATGACGACGCCGTGGTCAGCGTCACCGGCCAGGATGAGATGGCCCGCCGCTATCCCCGGGCCGCCGCCGTCCTGCCCTACCCCTTCGCCCTGGCCGCCGTTCCGCTGACCGGGGTTCGGCGTTCCTGGGGCGGCCTGGTGCTGATGTGGCCAGCCGGGCGGCCCCGCAGGATCACACCCCGCGAACAGGGACACCTCACCTCCAGCGCGCGCCGCATCGCCCGCCTGCTGGACGACGCCACCCGGTCGCCGCACCTGCCCGAGGTGCCGCGCGTCGTCCCCGTCGAGGTCTCACGCCACCCCGCGCAGACCGGCCTGGCCGCCGCCGACTACCTCGAACGCCTTCCCGAAGGCGCCCTGGCCCTCGACCTGGAGGGCCGTATCACCTTCGTCACCGCCACGGCGGCCCGCCTGCTCGGCCGCGGAGCCGACCGGCTCCTCGGAACCCGGCCCTGGCACTCCCTGCCCTGGCTCGACGACCCCGTCTACGAGGACCACTACCGCACGGCGCTCGTCAGCCGCGCCCCCGTGTCCTTCACCGCGCTGCGGCCGCCGGACCAGCCGCTGACCTTCCAGCTCTATCCCGACACCAGCGGCATCAGTGTGCGCGTGGTCGCGAGCACCCGGCAGAGCGAGGACTCCCCGCCCGCCCCGGCGCGCCCGGCCGTCGCGGCACCGACGGGACGCCTCTACCAACTCGTGCACCTCGCGGCCGCGCTCACCGAGACGGTGACCGTGAGCGACCTCGTCGCGCTGATCGCCCACCAGATCCTGCCCGCCTTCGGCGCCCAGGGCCTCGTCCTGTCCGGCGTCGAGGCCGGCCGGCTGAAGATCACCGGCTACCACGGCTACCCGGCCGACGTCATGGAGCGGCTCGACGCCCTGGCCCTGGACACCGACCTCACCCCCGCCGGCCGGGTCCTCACCGACGGCACCCCGGCCTTCTTCGCCCACCCCGCCGAACTGGCCGCCAGCTACCCCCGAGCACCCCAGATCAGCGGCAAGGAGGCCTGGGCGTTCCTCCCCCTGATCATCTCCGGCCGACCGGTCGGCTGCTGCATCCTGTCCTACACCCGGCCGCACACCTTCACCGCCGACGAACGCGCCGTCCTCACCTCGCTGTCCGGCCTCATCGCCCAAGCCCTCGACCGCGCCCGCCTCTACGACACCAAACACCGGCTCGTGCACGAACTGCAGCGCGCCCTGCTGCCTCGGGCCCTGCCCCGTCTGCCCGGCCTCGACGTCGCCGCCCGCTACCTGCCCGCCGGCCACGGCACCGAGGTCGGCGGGGACTTCTTCGACGTCCTGCGCCTGAACGACACGACCGCGGCCGCCGTCATCGGCGACGTGGAAGGCCACAGCGTCGCCGCCGCCGCCCTCATGGGCCAGGTCCGCACCGCCATCCACGCCCACGCCACCGCCGGCGCCGCACCCGGCGACGTCCTCGCCCGGACCAACCGGCTCCTGGCCGACCTGGACTCGGAACTGCTCGTCTCCTGCCTCTACGTCCACCTCGACCTGGCGGGCCGACAGGCCTCCTTCGTCAGCGCGGGGCACGTGCCGCCGCTGCTGCGCCACGCCCGGCACCCGGCGGGGGTCCTCGACGTCGAGCCCGGCCCCCTGCTGGGCATCGTCACCGGCGCCCACTACCCGGTCACGACCGTGCCGCTGCTCCCCGGCACCACCCTCGCCCTCTACACCGACGGCCTGGTCGAACTCCCCGGCACCGACGCCACCCGCACCACGGCCGACCTCGCCGGGCACCTGGACGGCGCCGACGGCCACGATCTGGAACGGCTCATCGACCGGCTCCTGCGCCACACCACACCCACCGGACGGCACACCGACGACATCGCCGTGCTCCTCCTGCGCGTCTCCCGTCTCCGGGACGGAGCGCAGTGAGGCCGCCGGCCCGTCAGGCCGGATCGGGGTGGCCGTCCCGGACCCTCCGCGCCACGTCGCGCAACTTGAGGTTGTGCTGCTGGGAGACACGCCGCAGCACGCCGAAGGCCTCGTCCTCGCCCAGCTGATGCCGCTCCATCAGGATTCCCATGGCCTCGCCTATGGAGTGCCGTGTCTCCATGGCGTTCTCCAGCTGGTCGACGGTGCGCGCCGTGGCCAGCGCCACCGCGGCGTGTGAGGCCAGCAGCCACCCCGCCGCCTCGGAGTCCTCCCCGAACGCCCCGGGGCGGAAGGAGTAGAGGTTCAGCGCGCCGAAGTCCTCCCGGTCGGTGTACAGCAGGACACCGGTCATGCTGCCGATACCGAGGTCGCGGGCCGCCAGGCTGTACCGCGGCCAGGACGGCTGCGGCCGGGTCATGTCGGCGATCCGGAACAGCCTCTCGCCGTCCACGCGGCGCGCGGCGTCGAAGCACGGCCCCTCGCCCAGCTCGCCCTGGAGCCGGTCCGACTCCTCGACTCCGTCACCGCACACGGCCAGCGTCACGGACCGGCCCTTCGCAACGGTCAGGATGCCCGCCGCGTCGCACCCCTCGACCAGCCTCACCGCCGCTGTCACGATCACGTCCAGCGTCGCCTGAACCGAATCCGCCGCGACCAGATCACGGGCGAGCAGCGCCATCTGCTCGGCGTACCGCTGCCAGTCCACCGTCACCACCGCCTCGCTCACCGGTCCCGCCCACGCTACTCCCCGTCCTTCTCGCGCGGCCGTTCACCCGCTCGGCCGGGCGTCCGGAGCATGCCCGGCGTCGAGCGCCGCGATCACCGGTACGCCGTCAGCAGCAGCGCCACGTCGTCCGGCCGCTCCGGGGCCTGCCGGGCGGTCCCCACCAGCCGGTCGGCGAGATGCTCCACCGAATCCGCCGGGGTCTCGGACAGACGCCGGCGGACCGCGCCGATGCCCGTCTCGATGTCGCTGCCGGGCCGCTCCACCAGCCCGTCGGTGTACAGGGCGAGAACGCTGCCGGGGGCGAGCGTGAGCGCGGTGACGGGATAGACCGAGTCGGGCTGCACGCCCAGCATGACGCCGCCCGCGAGGTCCAGTGTCTCGGCCCGCCCGTCGGGATGGCGCAGCAGCGGTGGGGGATGGCCGGCCCGTACGGCGAGGGCGCGCCCGGTGGCCGGGTCGAGTTCGATGTAGCAGCAGGTGGCGAAGACGTCCGACTCCAGCTCGGTCAGCAGCCGGTTGGTGTGCGTGATGACCTCCTGCGGCGGGCGCTCGCTCGCGGCGAAGGCGTGCACGGCGCTGCGCAACTGTCCCATCACCGCGGCGGCCCCCACGCTGTGGCCCTCGACGTCCCCGATGACCAGCGCCACGCCACGGCCGGTGGTGATCACGTCGTACCAGTCGCCGCCGATCGCCATGCCCTGTGTGCCGGGCAGATAGCGGCCGGTGGTGCGCAGGCCATCGACGGCGGGCAGCCGGTGCGGCAGCAGCCCCTCCTGGAGGCCGCGGGCGACGGCGGACTCCGAGTCGTAGAGCCGCGCCCGCTCCATCGCCTGGGCGGCCAGGCCGCTGAGCGCGGTGAGGGCCGAGCGCTCGTCGGGGGTGAACCGGTGCGGGGTGTCCCAGCCGAGGATGCACGAGCCGACCGCATGACCGGAGGCGATCAGCGGCAGGAACGACCAGGCGTTCATCCGGTCCAGGACGATGCCCGGATAGGCGAGGGAGAGGTCCTCGGGCGACTCGAAGAACAGGGGGAGCCGCGTGGTCAGCGCGTGGACGCCGGGCAGCTGTGTGTCGAGGGTGACCCCTTCGAACGGGGTGAGGAACCCCTCCGGGTAACCCGACTCCCACAGCAGGTACATCCGGCCCTCGCGGACGGTGTACAGGGCCAGCTCCCGGGCGCCGAAGGCGGGCAGCAGCTGCTCCGACACCGCCCGGCAGACGTCCCGCACGGTGACCGCCTCGGTGAGCACGCTCGCCATCTGCACCACGTGGTACAGCGCCCCGGCACGCGCGGCGGCGACCGGCCCGGGCGGCGGGGCGACGGCGCTGATGCCGGGACCGGCGCCGGAACCGGCTTCCGCTCCCGCCTCGGTCCCCGTGGGCGGCCCGGCCGGAAAGACCCGTCCGGTCAGCCCGTGCACGTCCGGATACAGCACGAAGCTCAGCCAGTTCCCCTCGGGGCGCCGCACGAGGAAGGACACCTGCTCCTGCGACAGCATCGCCGCTCGGTAGCGGTCCTCGTAGGCGGGATCACGGAGCCAGGTGACCACCTCCCACGGGTAACGCCCGAAGAGCTCTTCCCGGCCTGATCCCAGCAGTTCCTCGCAGCGGCGGTTGGCGTACGTCAGACGGCCGTCCTGGTCCAGGGAGAACAGCCCGTCGGGCAGCCGCTCGGCCGCCTCGGCCGCGGTGACCCCGCCGGCCGCGTCGACGAGCGCGCCCACCAGGATCCGCCCGGAGCCGGCACCGCCGTGCACGAGGTGGCCCCACAGCTCGACCGGCCGGTAGCTGGTCCTCGCCTCGCCCCGGGACTCGTCCCGCAGCCGAAAGTGCCGGGACCTGACCCGGCCGCTGGACAGCGCGTCATGCCGGCTCTCCCGCAGCTCGTGCAGGTCGTCGGGGTTGACCCGGGCCTCGACGTCCGCGATGGTGCCGCCGTAGTCCGCGCGGTCGACGCCCAGCAGTTCGAGGGCCTCGTCGTCCGCCGCGCACCGGTCGCTGTCCAGGTCCCAGTCGATGAGCCCGACCCGGACCGGACGGGCGGCGGCGGTGGGCAGTCGCACGCTGACCGGGTCGTCGTCGTACTCGATCCGGTAGCCGGCCGGGCCCGGGCCGGTCCGGTTCGCGGCGAAGCGGTCGAGGCGCTCCTCCATGGCCCGCTCGGCGGGTCGCAGCGCGAGATCCACCGCCTCCGCGTCGATGGGCGTCCGGGCGGCCGAGCGCAGCACGACGAGGACGCCCACGGTCTCGCCGCCGGCCTGCACGGGCTGGTAGGCGGAGCCGAAGGAGTAGGGCAGCCCGGCGGTGAAGTGGGGGAAGCGCACCATGCTGGCCCGCTCGTCCGGCAGCCACAGCGTCTCGTCGCGCCGGTAGGCCTCCGCCATGGGCAGGGCACCGCCCACCGGTACCCGCCACCAGCTCTTGAGCAGGGACCGGGGCACGCCGGTGACCATCGCGAGGACCAGCGAGCGCCGGTCTCGGGAGCGCAGGTAGACCAGTCCGCCGTAGCCGTCGAAATCCCGCACGGCCTGGACCAGCGGGGCCGTCAGGGCGTCCTCGATCCGGCCCGTGTCCCCGTTCGGGACCCGGCAGTCAGCCCCGTCCCGGCTCCGGCCACCGGCTGACCGGGGCCTGTCCGGTACGGCGGCTGCCTCATCCATGTCGCGTCCTCCCGGTACGGACGCACCGGACACCTATCGCTCCCCACCAGGATGTGCCATCGTCGGCGGTCCGGCGCGGCAAGTGCAACCTTTCGGTCCGCCCGGTCGTCTCACCCGGCATCATCCACATGCAAGCCTCGGGGGCGGCAATGGTAAGAATCAGAAGAGCATGCGCGACTCTCGCACTCGTGGGGGCCACGGTGGCCGTGGCGACGGTTCCGGCCGGCGCCGCACCGGCCGGCGTCCAGCGGTCCACCGCACAGGCCACGTGCCCGACCGGCTGGGGAAGCCTCGCCAAGACCGACGCCGGCGCCACGCTCGCATCGGTGACGAACGTCAGGACCGGCCGCCACACCTGCTTCGACCGGATGGTCATCGACGTGCCGGGCGGCGGCAGCGGCGTCGGCTACACCGTGCAGTACGTCGACCGGCTCTACCAGGACGGCTCGGGCCGGCACATCCCGGTGGCCGGCGGCGCCGTCCTCGAGGTGCGCGTGGCCGCTCCCGCGTACGACCCGGAGACCGGCGCGGCCACGTATCCCGGCCGCCCGGCGCGTCCGCTGCCGGGCGTCGACCTCACCGGCTACCGAACCTTCCGGGACACCCGTTTCGCGGGCAGCTTCGAGGGGGACACCCAGATCGGCCTCGGCGTCCGCGCCCGGCTGCCCTTCCGGGTGCAGCAACTGGACGACCGCGTCGTCGTGGACGTCGCCCACAGCTGGACCGCCACGGGATGACCGCGCGGTGCCCGGCCCTCAGGGGCCGGGCACCCGGCTCCCGATCAGCCGGTCCGGGACCGGACGGCCCGGCCCCAGCCGCCCCGCAACCGGCTCAGTTCCTCAAGGGTCCGTGCCGCCGCGCCGGCCAGGCGGGGCCGGTCGCGGACGAAGCGACGGGCGGCCCGTGCGGGCTCCCGGCCCAACCAGTGGGCGGCCCCGCCCGGCACCGGCCCTACCACCGCCCCTTCGTACACCCGCAGGTCGCGGGTCTTGAGCGAATCCTTGTAGCGGGCCGGACCGCTCCCCAGGTCCACCGTCTCGACCCCGTCGGCCGCCGCGGCCTCCAGCATCCTCAACTGCGGCACGAGGCCGGGGGAGTACGCGGCGTACGCGCGGTCGTACGCCGGGAACCACCAGAACAGCACCGAGCGCGAGCGCAGGCCGAAGCGCGCCGCCACGGGACGGTCCGCGGCGTACAGCACGGACAGCACCCCACGGCACTCGGGGTCCTCGCTCGCCCCGAGCGACCCCACCAGGCGGGTGATCCACTCCTGCGCGAACCGGTCCCCGCGGCCGGTCCGCCGGTACTGTGCCGACTTCCACCGCATCAGCGCCCGCAGCGCCCCGGGATCCGCGGAGTCGTACACGAACCGCACCGTCCCGATCCGCCGCGCCGGCTTGAGCTTCTTCGCCAGCGTCTGTCTGAGGAACCCCGGCGACTTCGCCCGCAGCCGCTCCCTGTACGCCTCGAACCCCCTGCCGATGTCGACGACCGGGGAGGCGAGCTCCTCGACCGCGTGCGGCACGAACACCCCCTGCCCGGCGGGGCGGCGATCCACGTCGTCACCTCGACCGTCGGTTGATCCGCGTACCGTGCGCCCGTCCGCTCCATCGTGTGTCGGCCTCCTCGCCGGACTGGGACTGAGGCCACGAAGTTGCGTAATAAGACTCAACAGGTCAAGGGCGTGAGGCGGAAAAGGGAGTGAGTCTGCGTGCCGATGTGCACCGGTGCGCGGAACAGAGCACGGAGAGCCGCGTACGCTACCGATGGCTCCGTCCACGGGGTTCTTCGCGCCTGAGGTGCCCGGCGGAGGGGAGCCATCCATGGACGGCAGTGGCAGAGCCGAGGCGTCGGCGGGCACGATGGTCACGGCCGGGCGCGGTCTCGAGAGTGCGCCCGCGCCCGCCTTCGAGCGGAGGGACGAGATGGGATCGGCGATGAACGAGCGGTTTCACCGCCGGCAGAGATGGGCCGCCAGGGGTGCCCTGGCCGCGGCCGCTCTCGCGGTCCTGCTGCCCCTCGTCTCCGGCGGGCTGCGAGGGCTCCTGCTGCTCGTGACGGCCCTCGCGGGCCTCGCCCTGACCGCGGCCGCGCTGTGGTGGGTCCTGTCCCGGCGGGGAGTGGCCCGCGTCGCCGCGGCCGCGCTGGTCGTCGTCGCGCCCGTCGGCCTCATCACCCTCTTCGCCACCGCGAATCTCCTCTGGGTGGTCTTCCTCTCCCTGCTCCTGTGGTGCGGGGCGGTCTGGAGCGGCCGCTACGCCCTGCGCAGCACGGGCCTGCGGTCCGTACGGGCCAAGGAGTACCGCACACCGCCGCCGCTGCGGCCCTTCCTGCTGCTCAACCCGCGTTCCGGCGGCGGCAAGGTGGAGAAGTTCAGTCTGCGGGAGAAGGCCGAGTCGCTGGGCGCCCAGGTCGTCCTGCTCGACCAGGACCAGCACCAGGACGTCACGGCCCTGGCCAAGGCCGCGGTGGCCGACGGAGCCGACCTGCTGGGCGTGGCGGGCGGCGACGGCACCCAGGCCCTGGTCGCCGCCGTCGCCGCGGAGCACGGCCTGCCGTTCCTCGTCATCGCCGCCGGTACCCGCAACCACTTCGCCATGGACCTGGGCCTGGACCGGGACGACCCCGCCACCTGCCTCGACGCCCTCACCGACGGCGTCGAACTGCGGGTCGACCTCGGGTTCGCCGGAGACCACCCGTTCGTCAACAACGCGTCGTTCGGCGTGTACGGGGCGGTCGTCCAGAGCCCCGGCTATCGGGAGGACAAGGTGGGCGCGGCCCTGGAGCGTCTGCCCGACCTGCTCACCCGGCAGAGCGGTCCGCGTCTGACGGCCACCGCCGACGGCACCACCGTCGCCGATCCGCAGGCGATCCTGGTGAGCAACAACGCGTACCGCATGGACGACCCCTTCGGTTTCGGCCGGCGTGAGCGGCTCAACTCCGGGCGTCTGGGGGTGCTGGCCGTCCGTGTGGACAGCGCCGTGGAAGCGGCCGAACTCCTGCTGTCACCGCGTCCGGAGGGGCTCACCGTGCTCACCGCCCGGCACGTCGTCGTCGACGCCGACGAACCGCAACTGGAGGTCGGGCTGGACGGCGAGGCGCTCACGATGTCCGCCCCCGTCCACTGCCGCATCGTACGCCGCGCCCTGCGCGTCCGGGTGCCCCACAACCGCCCGGGCGTCCCGGAGGCGCCCCCGCGCCTCGACTGGCGCCGGTTGCGCAAGCTGGCCGCCGCGGTCGGCCGCACCGCCGCGCCCACACGCTCCCGACGCACCTGAGCACCGGTCGCGAGGCCACGCACGAGGTCCCCCATGCCACAGCGCATGGGGGACCTCGTGCGAGCGCCGCCGGTCAGGCCTCCTTGGGTCCGGCCTGCTGCACCACCTCGAAGGACCACAGCGTCGAGCCGCTCGCCGCGGGCTTCGGCCGCTCGCCGCCCTCACCGCCACCCTGGTGCGCGGTCTTCATCGGCCCCTCCATCCAGGCCTGGAACGACTCCTCGTCGCGCCACCGCGTGTAGACGAGGTAGGTGTCGGTGCCCTCCACCGGGCGGAGGAGCTCGAACCACTCGAATCCGTCGGAGTTCTCCACGGCGTGCGCCCGGGAGGCGAACCGCTTCTCCAGCGTCTCCCGCTGCTCGGCCGGCACGGTCAGCACGTTGATCTTGACTACGCTCATGGGCCCCATCTTGCCCGATACGCGTCCGCGCGGGTCGAGCGCTACACACCCCAGGGGTTGTGAACACGTTCCAGGCGGCGTCTTCGACGTCCTGCCGCGACCGGCCCGGCTCGGGCTCGGCGGCCCCGTCGCCGGTGGCGGCCAGTACGTGTCCTGGATCCACGACCAGGACGTCGCCCGGGCGATCGAGTTCCTCGGGGCCCGGGACGACATCGAGGGCCCGGTCGACCTCGCCGCTCCCGGGCCCTTGCCGCACCGCGCCTTCATGCACGCCCTGCGTACCGCGAGGGGCGTTCCGGTGGGCCTGCCCGCGACGCGCTGGATGGCGGAGATCAGCGCCTTGGTCCTGCGGTCGGACACCGAACTGCTGCGAACGAAGCCGCGTCGTCCCCGGCCGCCTGCTCGAAGCGGGCTTCGCCGTCGGCCACCCGGCATGGCCGACGGCCGCGGAGGACCTCGTGGGACGCCTCCGCGGCCGGGCGGCGAGGTGGACTGGGGTCAGCTCTGCCGCTTGCCCTGCTCCAGGGCCTTGCCCGTCATGTCGGTGACCTGCCCGGCCGGGGGCGCGTCCGCCTCCATCTCGGTGCCGAAGTCGGTGAAGTCCATGACCGTGCGCACCGTGATCTTCTCGGGAGCCGACGAGGCATCGGTGGAGGACCCCTGCGTCCCCGCCGGGGACGTGACGGTCATGTCGATCTGCTGGCGGCGCATCCGGCCCTCGTCGTCCAGCCAGACGTCCATCGGCAGGGTCGGGCCGACCTGCTCGCGCAGGGTGTCGCCGTTGGGCAGTTCGGCGACGTCGACGGAGACGCGGTAGTGCGTGGTCTTCACGCCGTCGATCGTGGCCGTGCCCTTCTCGGTCACGTCCTTGTCGGTGATCGCCTTGGCGTACGCGGCGGACTGCGCCGGGTCACTCATGGACGGGTCGCCCGCACCCTGCTGTGCGGCGACCTTCCCGAGGTCGATCTTGATCCAGGGCTTGCCGCCGGGCGCCTGCCCCTTGGGCATCTTCTGGTAGAGGATCTGGTCGATCACCCGCTGCTCGAGCTGCTGCCCCTGCACCGTGAGCGTCATGATGCTGTCGCCGTCGTCCAGGTCGACCACACCCTGCCCGTTCGCGGTCTGCGAGGTGCCCTGGGCGGAGGTCCGCACCTTCAGCCTCACCTTGGCGGTGTCCTCCTCGGCCGTCCTGTCGTAGGCCGACCGCACCGCCCGCGTGCCCTGCTCCCGGGCGCCGGCGCTGGTCTTCGCCGGCGATCCCTGCGCGTCACCGCCCGAGTCGCCGCCGTCGCCGCAGCCGACCAGCACCGTCCCCGCCAGGACTCCGGCGACGCCTAAGGCGCAGACCCGCGTACCGTTGCCTGCCCTGCCCATCGGACCATCCCCTCTCAGGTGTGTGGTGCCACCCAAGTGCCCCCGTCGGACATGAACACACGTGTGTGCTCAAGGAGTTGGATACCGGGAGGAACCGGCGTCCCGGTCAGTGGCCGCGGCCCCTGAGCTTGCCGAGCAGACGCTGGGCCTGGGCCCGCTTGCGGGGGTCGGCCGCCGCCCGCCGGGCCTGCTCCGTGGCCCGCCGTCCCTGCGGGCTCCTGGCGAACTCCTTGATGCGATTCAGCATTCCGGCCATGACGCACCTTCCTTCCTGATCCGGTGTCGGTTGCCTGTAGGTCGTCTACCCCCCGGGTGAGGGGTACAGGCACCCTCCTGCCCCGGACGGTCCGCGACCGAACGTGTTTGCCACCGGAGTCAGAGGCAAGTCGGTGTCCATGACTGAAGAGAACAAGCGCACGAATCAGAAGCCGACCACCGTACGGACCGCCGAGTCCAAGACCCGCCGCACGGCGGACAAGGCCACCGCGCCGGCCTCCCAGGCGGCGAAGGGCGCGGCGGACAAGGCCGGTGAGACGGCGTCAGCGGCCAAGTCCGGCGCGGCGCGCTCCGCCGAGACGGCGAAGTCGGCCGCACAGACCGCGGCCAAGGGCGTCGAGGCGGGCCGCCAGGCGGTCGTCACGGCCTCGGGCCACGTCGCCACCACGGCGAAGACGGCCTGGACGGTCATCGCCCACCGCAAGCTCGTGGCCGCGGGCGTCGGAGCGGGGCTGACGGCTCTGAGCGCGGCGTCCTACGCCGTCGGACGCCGCGCGGAACGCGGCGCGCACGGCCCCCTCACCCGGCTCACCGGCGGACGCATCTGAGGACCGCCGGCGCGATGGACGTGCCGGCCCGAGGGAAGCAGGCGGCGCGACGCACCACCGGGTGTCCCCGTGGTCCGTGGCGCCGCCTCCTCGTGCGCCGTGCCGTCTCCCGCGTGGTGTGGCGCACATCCGGCCCTCACCGGGGTGCCCCCCTCGCGCGGCGCCGCTGTGACGAGGAAGGATGAGAGCGCAAGCGAAGGATCAACCCATGCGGAGGAGCGGCCCCATGCAGCACGAGCGAGCGGGAAGTCCGGCCGGACCCGAAGATCTCGTCGATGTCGCTCGGCTCGTCACCGCGTACTACGCGCTCCGCCCCGACCCGGACGACCCGGGGCAGCGCGTCACGTTCGGGACCTCCGGACACCGCGGATCGTCACTGGCGAGCGCGTTCAACGACGGCCCCCTCTTCCTGGGCGCCGACACCCACGCCCTGTCGGAGCCCGCGCGCGTGACCGCCCTGGAGGTGTTCGCCGCCAACGAGGTGACCGTGCTGATCGACGAGGCGGAAGGCTACACGCCGACCCCGGCCGTCTCGCACGCCATCCTCGCCCACAACCGGGGCCGCACCACCGGCCTCGCGGACGGCGTCGTCGTCACGCCCTCCCACAACCCGCCCGCCGACGGCGGGTTCAAGTACAACCCGCCCAGCGGGGGCCCCGCCGCCTCCGACGCGACCTCCTGGATCCAGGACCGGGCGAACGAGATCATCCGGAGCGGCCTGAAGGACGTACGGCGTGTCTCCTACCCCCGCGCCCTCGCCGCCCCCACCACCGGCCGGTACGACTTCCTGGGCACCTACGTCGCCGACCTGCCCGGCGTGCTCGACCTGGACGCGATCCGCTCGGCCGGCGTTCGCATCGGAGCCGACCCGCTCGGCGGGGCGTCGGTCGCCTACTGGGGCCGTATCGCCGAACAGCACGGTCTGGACCTGACCGTCGTCAACCCGCACACCGACCCCGCCTGGCGGTTCATGACGCTGGACTGGGACGGCAAGATCCGCATGGACTGCTCGTCGCCGTACGCGATGGCCTCGCTCATCGAGCAGCGCGACCGCTTCCAGATCTCCACCGGCAACGACGCCGACGCCGACCGGCACGGCATCGTCACCCCGGACGCGGGCCTGATGAACCCCAATCACTACCTGGCCGTCGCCATCTCCTACCTCTACGCCCACCGCGAGCGCTGGCCGGCCACCACCGGCGTCGGCAAGACCCTGGTCTCGTCCGCCATGATCGACCGGGTCGCCGCCGACCTGGGCCGCGAGCTGGTCGAGGTGCCCGTCGGCTTCAAGTGGTTCGTGGACGGACTGGCGGGCGGCACCATCGGATTCGGCGGGGAGGAGTCCGCCGGGGCGTCCTTCCTGCGCCGGGACGGCTCCGTGTGGACCACCGACAAGGACGGCATCCTCCTCGCGCTGCTCGCCTCCGAGATCACGGCGGTCACCGGCAAGACCCCCTCCGAGCACTACGCGGCGCTGACCGCCCGCTTCGGCGAACCGGCCTACGCGCGCATCGACGCCCCCGCGACCCGCGAGGAGAAGGCCCTGCTCGCCAAGCTCTCTCCGGCCCAGGTCAGCGCGGACACGCTGGCCGGGGACGCGGTCACCGCGGTGCTCACCGAGGCCCCCGGGAACGGAGCTGCCATCGGCGGTATCAAGGTGACCACCGACAACGCCTGGTTCGCGGCCCGCCCCTCGGGCACCGAGGACGTCTACAAGATCTACGCCGAGTCGTTCCTCGGACCCGACCACCTCGGCCGGGTCCAGGAGGAGGCCAGGTCCGTGGTGCTGTCGGCCCTGTCCGCCTGACACGAGCACGGCCCGGTCCTGCCCGCCTGACCTCGAGCGCGGCACGGCCCGGGCCACCGTACGTGGCCCTGGGCCGTGCCGCCGGTCAGCCGCGCAGGCTGCGCGCGGGCGGGACGACATGCGCCGCCGCGGCCATCGCGTCCTCGTCGGAGGTGAAGGCGGCGAGCGTCTCGACGTCACCGGGCTCGGCGCCCTGCGGCCACGGCCGGGTGGTGAAGATGAGGTAGGCCAAGCCGAGTTCGCCCACCGCCTCGAGCCAGGTCTCCGGCGGGACGAACTGGGACTTGAGGTACTGCACCCCCCGGGTGAGGACGGCCGACCCGGGTACGACGAGCAGGCTCACCGGCAGACTGGGCCGCTGGACCGCGTGGACGAGTCCCTCGCCCAGGGGAGCCCGGCGCTCAGCAGCAGCTGCTCGATGGCCTTCGAGGTGCCCTCCGGACCGTTCGGACCGTCTCCGAGGGAACAGGCCAGGAGGTAGGGGACGTTCCCGTCGGGGGTCGTGCCCCGCCAGGACTGGACAACGAGAGAACCCAGGTCGTCGGCGGGCACGGACTGCGTTTCGGGTGAGATCGTGGTTACCGCGGAACCGTATCGGCGCCCCGGGAGGCACCCGGCCCGCCGTCACCCGAGTGGACCAGCCCCCGTCGGGCTCTCCACACGAACGAAGGGCTCGCGCCCCTGGCATGCCCGCGATACAGGACACTGGGTGGAGATCCGACCCGGGAAGGACCGACACGTGATCATCTTCGGCACCAAGGGATACCTGTACCAGTTGGCGATACTGACGCTGGTGTGCGGTCAGTGCGGAAATCCCGCCGCCCACACCCTTCGCAAGCGCGTCACCAAGTTCAGCCTGTTCTTCGTCCCGCTGTTCCCGATCTCCACGAAGTACCTGACGCAGTGCACCTTCTGCGGCGCGGAACAGAAGGTGACCAAGGAACAGGCGGAGCGGTTGCAGATCCAGGGCGCGGACGGCCCGAGCGGTCAGGCGCACGGGCAGCCGCAGCAGCACGACCGGTTCTGATCCGGGGCCGGACCGCTGCGGTGCGCGCCCGCGGACCGGTCTCCGGCCCCTCCTCGCCGGCCGGCACTTCGACGGGCAGGGAAGTGTTCCGCCCCGGCCGCTGCCGCCGCCCTGGTCCACGCCTGAGCCCCGGGCCCGGCCACGGCTTGCGCTCGCAGACGCCGAGGACCACCGCTCCCGCGGCCTGATCCGCTGATCGCATCCGATGTGGCAACCGCGGCATCCCGGGTACTCGACCTCCGCGGGCCCGGACCTGAGTGGGCCGATGGGCCTCCTGCAGTCGATCAGTGAATACGGAGGCATACAGATGAGCACCGTCAAGGAAACCGTCGAGGTGGACGTCCCCGTCCATACCGCCTACAACCAGTGGACGCAGTTCGAGGAGTTCCCGAACTTCATGGAGGGCGTCGAAGAGGTCAGGCAACTGGACGACCGCCACAACCACTGGACCACCAAGATCGGCGGGGTACGGCGCGAGTTCGACACCGAGATCGTCGACCAGCTGGCCGACGAGCGGGTCACGTGGCGCACGACCAGCGGAGACACGCACCAGAGGGGCTCGGTCCGCTTCGAGCGTCTCGACGACAACCACACCAGGGTGGAGCTCGTGATGGATGTCGAGCCCAGCGGAGCCGTGGAGAAGGCCGCGGACGTGATGGGCACGATCGACCGCCGGATCAAGGGTGACAT
This sequence comes from Streptomyces sp. NPDC096046, assembly GCF_040303285.1. Classification (NCBI taxonomy): domain Bacteria; kingdom Bacillati; phylum Actinomycetota; class Actinomycetes; order Kitasatosporales; family Streptomycetaceae; genus Streptomyces; species Streptomyces sp. NPDC096046. The sequence continues at coordinate 88,087 of NZ_JBEOSZ010000017.1, forward strand.
GAAGCGCTTCAAGCAGTACATCGAGGAGCGCGGAGTGGAATCCGGCGCCTGGCGCGGCCGCGTCGAGCCGGGCGGCCCCAGCGGCTCCGGCCCGATCCTCTGACACCAGCCGCGCACTCCCCGAACCCGGCCTCACACGAGGCCGGGTTTATCTGTGCCCGCATGTCCCGTCCGTGCGGGGAGAGCGTGGAGTTTTGGCCATCGTCATGTCATGCACCTGTCCATATCGGTCTCCGGGTGGCACGCTGCCTCCTGACTGTCCGCAGTGACACCCCTGCCTGACCGGGTGACGGGCTCCCCGTCGCCCGGCCCCCACAGCAGAAGGAGACCGCGTGATGGGCGAACCCCGCAGACTTCCCTCCACCGGCGGCACCACCCGCGTCCGCCGCTCCGTCCTCGGCGCGCTCGCCGGCGTCGCCGCGCTCCTCGCCACCGGCGTCACCGCCGCACCGGCGAGCGCCGCACCCGACCCCGGCCTGATGACCCCCTCGGCGCAGGAACGCGCCCTGGCCTTCTGGACCCCGCAGCGGATGCGCGAGGCCACCCCGCTCGACGTCCTGACCGTCGACCGCTCCGACGTGCGGTCGCCGGCACTCCGCAAGGGCAAGACCACCATCGTGGCCCCCAGTGCTCCCGCCTCCGCCGCGGGCCCGCTGGCCTTCCCGCACCGGGGCGGACCCTGGTCCGGCGGGGGAGCGGTGACCAAGACCGCCGGGCGGGTGTTCTTCACCTACCAGGGACGCACCGCGTCCTGCTCCGGCAACGCGGTCACCAGCGCCAACAAGAGCACGGTGATGACCGCGGGCCACTGCGTGAAGCTGGAGGGAGCCTGGCACACCAACTGGGTGTTCGTTCCCGGCTACCACGACGGGCAGCGCCCGTACGGTACCTGGACCGCCTCCAAGACCCTGTCCACACCGCAGTGGACGGCAAGCGAGGACATCAACTACGACATCGGCGCGGCCGTGGTCGCCCCGCTGGACGGGAAGAAGCTGACCGATGTCGTCGGCGGTCAGGGCCTGGCCTTCAACACCGGCTACAACAAGGCCATGTACTCCTTCGGCTACCCGGCCGCCGCGCCGTACGACGGCGAGAAGTTCATCTACTGCAGCGGCACCACCACCCGGGACTTCCTGCTGTCCGACGACCACGGCCTGACCTGCAACATGACCGGCGGCTCCAGCGGTGGACCGTGGTTCACCCAGTTCGACGAGGCCACCGGAACCGGCCTGCAGTCCTCGGTGAACAGCTTCAAGTACAACTTCTTCCCGAACTCCATGTACGGCCCGTACTTCGGCGCGGACGCCCAGAACCTCTACCAGAGCGCCCAGTCGTCCTGATCCGCCCCCACCGGGAGCCGGGTCCTCCGCCGCGCCAAGGCGAAGGACCCGGCTCCCGGTCTCGGCGCGACCGCGTTCCCGGCCCCTCGGCGGCAGGCAGGTGCCGGTCGGGTGTGACACAGAGAGCACGGACGGCCGGAATCGCGCGGGGATGCGTTGGGCATGCATCGATCGTTTGTCGACGCCCCCGCAAGGAGTGAAACCGGCCATGAACGCTCCCACGACGTCGCCCACCCCGACCGCCCCCGGCGGGCTCCCCCTGATCGGCCACGGCCTCCGGCTCGCTCGCGATCCCCTGCCCTTCATCACCTCCCTGCGCGACCACGGCCCGGTCGTCCGCATACGCATCGGCCCCACGCCCGCCTACGTCGTGACCGACCCCGCCCTGACCCGCAAGGTCCTCGTGACCGACGCCGCGCACTACGTCAAGGGCGGCAGGATCATCGACGCCCTGCGCGTGTTCTTCGGAGACGGCCTCGCCACCATCGCCGACGGAGACGCCCACCTGCGCAACCGCCGCCTGATGCAGCCCATGTTCAACAAGGCGCACATCGCCGACCGTGGTGACGCCATGATCGAACAGGTCACCGCGACGGTCGGCGCGTGGCCCGAAGCGCAGCCGCGCGCGGTGTACGAGGACATGAACGAGGTCACGCTCGCGGCCTTCCTCGTCGCCCTGTTCGGCGCGGACCTGCCCGGGCATCTGGCGGGCGAGTTCACCGCGTTGATGCCTGAGATCATGAAAGGAACGATTCGGCAGACGATTCTCCCGCCCTGGGCGACCCGGCTGCCGCTCCCCGCCAACCGGGCGCACGCGCGGCGTGTCGCCCGCCTGCGTGCCCTGATCGACCAGGCCGTCGACCACCGTACGAGCCGGCCGGCTCCCGCCGACGCCGGGGCCGCGGCGGCCGAAGCGGGATGCCCGCAGGCGGCGGCCGCCCGGGAGCAGCGGACCGGCCTCTTCGACACACTGCTGACCGCCGAGGAGCCGCTGTCCCGCCAGCAGCTCCAGGACGAGGCCATCACCCTGCTGACCGGCGCCATCGAGACCACCGGCACCACCCTGGCCTGGACCCTCTACGAGATCACCCGACACCCGAGGGTCGAGCGGCGGCTGCGCGAGGAACTCGCCACGGCCTGCGCGGACCGCCCCTTGACCTACGACGACCTCGATCATCTGCCGTACGCACGCCGGGTGTTGCAGGAGGCCATCCGCACGTACGGCCCGGCCTGGCTGGTGACCCGGACCGCCACCCGCGACCTCGACCTCGGCGGGCATCTCGTCCCCGAGGGGGCCGACGTGGTCTGGAGCCCCTACCTGCACCAGCACGACCCCGACGTGTTCGCCGACCCCGACGCCTTCGACCCGGACCGCTGGACACCCGAGAACGTGTCGGCCACCCGCGGTTCGTTCCTCGCCTTCGGCGACGGCCGCCGCAAGTGCATCGGCGAGAACTTCGCCTGGGCCGAACTCCAGATCATCCTGGCGACCATCCTGCGAACCTGGCCGACCTTCCGGCTCACGTCCCGGGCGCCGCGGCCGCAGGCCGTGGTCACGGTCAAGCCGGACCGCATGACCATGGAATTCCACCGGCAGGCGTCCCCGGCCCGGCATGCGAGTGACGCCCCGGCCCGCACCGCGACGGCCCGTGATCCCGGTACGAGGCCCTCGCCCTCCGCCGGTTGATCCCCCAGCCGGTCGGGGCGGCCCCGCGGGCAGCCTTCGCGTCCCCCGACGCTGATCAGATCCGCGGGGGTGTCCCGCATCGCGTGGGCGGTGAACGGGTCGAGCAGCGCGCTGCCACCGAACCCCAGGTTGATGAGGTCCACTGCGCCCCGGGCGGCGGCCAGGGCCGGCCAGGTGGCGGTCGGACGTGTGGCGTTCGAGCCGTGGCTGATGGAACTGCCGTGGGGCTGTCCGAGCGGCCCGCACCGGGGTACCCGGCGAGGCCGTCGCGTCGGTGGCCGGTGCTGGAGGTGCCGACGGAGGTGGAGCACGGGTGTCTTGGAAGCGCGGAGTGGAGGGCGGATGGCGGTCGACCTGGCCGGTTTCCTCGGCGTCGTCCTGGTGGCGTACCTGGTGCCGGGCCCGGACTTCCTCGTGGTGGTCAGATCGGCGGCCGAGGACCCCTCGAAAGGCAGAGCCGCGGCGCTCGGCGCGCAGACCGGCCTGTGTGTGCACATGCTGGCCGCCGCGGCCGGTCTCTCGGTGATCGCCACCCGTTCACCCATGGTGTACGACGCGATCAAACTGATGGGGGCGGCCTACCTCGTGTATCTGGGTGTACGGGCCGTACTCGCCGCCCGCCGGGCCGCTCGGGAACGGAGGAGCTCGAACGAGGCCGCAGCGTACGCCCCTCGGGAGGACGGCCCGGCCCGGGGGCGTTTCCGGTCCGGTTTCACACAGGGTTTCCTCACCAACGTGCTCAATCCCAAGGCCGCTCTGTTCTTCCTCAGCGTCCTGCCGCAGTTCGCGGACGGCAACGGATCGCTGGCGCAGCAGATCTTCCTCCTGGGCATGCTGGACGTCATCATCGGCGTCGTCTACTGGTTCGCCCTCGTCGTCGTCGCCGCGCGGCTGCGAGCCCTGCTGACGCGGCCGACGGTCCGTCATCGCTGGGAGCTGGCCACCGGCTGGTCGTTCATCGTCATCGGTGTCTCGGTGGCGGCCGTCGCCTGACGGTCCGGCATGCGGTGGGCGTACCCCGTTCGACGGATTCGGTGGGGACCGCGCTGGGCAAGGGGCTAAAGAATGTCATGAGCACGACTGCCCTTTCCCCACGAGGAGGTCGATCATGCACGTCCGCCTGCTGACCGGCGGCCTGGCCGCCGCCTGTCTGGTGTCCATGTCCCTGACGGGTGGCCAGGTCGCCGCCGCCGCGCCCCCTGCGCCGGCCGCCCGGGTCCTGACCTATGACGCCGCCGGCTCCGCGGAGTTCAGGAGCGCCGTCGATCGCGGCGCCGCGATCTGGAACGAGAGTGTCGACGCCGTCGAGCTGCGGCCCGTCGCGGCCGGACAACGCGCGAACATCCGGGTCCTCGCGGACAACGGCTGGCCGCGCGCCCTGCCCACCACCCTGGGCAACGGGACCGTGTACATCGGGCGCCAAGCCGTTGAGCAGGGTTACCACACGATCCGCATCTCCGCGCACGAGCTCGGCCACATCCTGGGCCTGCCGGACCGCAAGCCCGGTCCGTGCTCCAGCCTGATGTCCGGTTCCAGCGCGGGTGTTTCGTGCGCGAACCCGTATCCCGACGCGGCGGAGAAGAGGGAGGTCGAGGGGAACTTCGGCGGCGCACTGGCCGGGCGGGCGCCGGTGGTGCGAGCCGACGTGATCGTGGACTGACCGATCGCGCCCCCGAGAGGGATGCCCGGCGGACTGCGGGCATTCCGCACCAGGCCGTCGCGGCCGTGCACGCGCTCACCAGACCGCGCGCACGGCCGCTTCGGCTTTCCGGAGCCGATCCGCGACGTCCTGTGCCGGCGGGGCCCTGCATCCCGGGGTGAGGTGGTGAGCCGCGACGCGCAGCGGCCGGGAGTCCGGCTGGAATCACCGTACGCGCCGCGTCCCGCGTACCGGCTGAGTGTCCGTCACGGGCCGCTGCCCGCCGTCTCGGCGTGCTCGACGCGGGCGGCGGTGAGGCCGGACCCGGGACCAGGGAGTGGCCCGGTTCCGTGACGATTGGGCGGTCGCCGCTGGACCGGGCGGGTGCGCGCCGGCTCAGCCGGGCCGCGCACGGGCCGCATGCGGGGCCGCATCCGGGAGCCGGATCTGGAAGCCGTGCCGGCACCGGCGAAGCCGGCCGGCGGGCTCCCGCCGATCGTCGACGCGGACGATCCGGCACCGGCCGGGATCGGCGGTCACCTTCTCCGTGAACGCTCGGGCTTCGCGGCACTCCGGGCCGTCAGGCCCCCGGGGGGTGCGGCAACCGCGGGCCCCGGGCGTCCGTGACGTCCGGGGCCGCTCCCGGATCACCCGCGGGCCGGTGGCGGTGCCGTCGAGCGGGTCGCCTTGCGATCCGGCAGGCGCGTGCAGCCAGGCCGGCAAGGGGGGCCCGGTGTGCCCGGTGCGGTCGATCAGTGTCCGCCGGCGTCACAAGACCGGTGACATTGCCGGTCCGCCCGCGGTGGCCGGTCCCCGACAGTGGCACAGCCAGCCCGACGGCGGTGCCCGTCGCCGGCACGCGGCGGACTCCCCAGGTCCCGCGTGCCCGTGAACGGGCCGACCGCCACGACAGAGAGGACGACTCGTCGTGCCACTCCATCCCCACACCGATTCACCCCCTCGCGACCGTGGCTCACGCGGGCGCCGGGCCGGGCGACTGGCCGCCGCCGGGGCGGCGCTCGCCGTCGTCGTCGGCCTGGGCCCCCTGGCCGGCCCCGGCGCCCACGCCGCGGACAACCCCTACGAGCGCGGCCCGGCCCCCACCACCTCCAGCATCGAGGCGCTGCGCGGCCCGTACGCCGTGTCGCAGACGTCCGTCTCCTCGCTGTCCGTCACCGGATTCGGGGGCGGCACCATCTACTACCCGACGAGCACCAGTGACGGCACGTTCGGCGCGGTGGCCGTCTCGCCCGGCTACACCGCCTACGAGTCGTCCATCTCCTGGCTCGGGCCGCGCCTGGCCTCACAGGGCTTCGTGGTGTTCACCATCGACACGCTCACCACGCTCGACCAGCCCGACTCGCGCGGCCGCCAGCTCCTGGCCGCCTTGGACCACCTCACCCAGCGCAGTTCGGTGCGCGGCCGCGTCGACGCCTCTCGCCTCGGTGTGATGGGCCACTCGATGGGCGGCGGCGGCAGTCTGGAGGCCGCCAAGTCTCGCCCGGCCCTCCAGGCGGCGATCCCGCTGACCCCGTGGAACCTCGACAAGACCTGGCCCGAGGTCACCACGCCGACCCTGATCTTCGGAGCCGACGGGGACTCCATCGCCCCGGTCGCCTCCCATGCCGAGCCCTTCTACTCGAGTCTGTCCTCGTCGCTGGACCGGGCCTATCTGGAGCTGAACTCGGCCACTCACTTCACGCCCAACTCGTCGAACACGACGATCGCGAAGTACAGCGTTTCCTGGCTCAAGCGGTTCATCGACAACGACACCCGCTACGAGCAGTTCCTGTGCCCGCTGCCCCGGCCGAGCCTGACCATCGAGGAGTACCGGGGCAACTGCCCGCACCGCTCCTGATGTCCCGCGCCCCCGGGCTGCGGTAGGCGGCAGCGAGGGGCGAACCGGCGGCGGACGCGTCACCCGCGTCCGCCGCCGGCGGCGTGCCGGGGCACGGCCGGGAGGGCTGGCCGTTGGGCCGCGGCACACACCGTCCCCCGGCCGAACTCGGCCGACGCGCGGATGGAGCTGCGAGTTTGCACGCTGGGACGCCCGGACGTCAGTGTTCCGGTCTTCCTTACGCGCAAGTAACCTCCGTTGGATGACCGGAGAAAGCAGCAGGGCGCGGACGGCACCCCGCACCGGGAGCCGGACCGGGCGGGACACCGCCCGGTCGGCCGCCGAGGACCGCGGTGGTGCCGAACTCGCGCGCGGCATACGCCAGTTGTTCGACGGGCCGGTGGGTGACGCGCGCGAGTCCCTGTTGCTGGCCGCATCCCTGCTGGCCCTGCACGCCCCCGAGACGGCCGAGGCCGCTCGCCTCTGCGCGGCAGACGCCGCATGGGCCTCGGGCGACGTGCCGGCCTGTCTGGCCGTCCTCGACGGTGCGGAGGACCCGGCGCGGGCCGTGGGGTGCGCCGCACCCGACACCGCGGCACACGGGACCGTACCCGAGGGCGGGCAGTCGGGGCCGGGGCCGGAATGGGCCCGGGACCCCTTCCTGCGCGACTACCGCGACGGCCTGCGGGCTCTGCTGGCCCGCAGGCCGGAGCACGCGGCCGGGCCGCTGCGGCGCGTGCTGGCCCAGGCGCACGTCGACGGCCGTCCGGAGCGGCTGCTGCGCGCCGCGGCGGCGGCCCTGCTGCTCGGTGACGTCCGGGCGGCTCGCACCGCAGGCTCACGCGCCCTCGCGGCCGCCCGGAACGCGGAAAGCGCCGCATACGAAGCACGGGCCCTGGAGTACCTGGCGTACGGCGAGCTGCGTGCCGGGCGCCATGCACAGGCCCGCGCCCACGCGGAGGAGGGCGTGCGGGCGGCTCTGCTGGCGGGCCACCGCAACATCGCGGCGAGCCATCACGTGCTGCTCGCCCTGGCCGCTTCGATCGAGGGGGACACCGCCGCGGTCGCGGCCCACGCCTCGGCCGCCCTGCGTACCGCCCGTCGCCATGGCCTGGCGCAGGCCGCGACGCTGGCGGAGTGGGCCATCGCCCGCGCCGACCTGGCCCGCGGCCGTCCCCTGGAGGCCGCCGACCGACTCGGCCCGCTCGTCGGGGCCGGTCCGCGGCGTGGTCACTTCGCGGTGTGGATGCTGGCCGTGCCCTGCTTCGTGGAGGCCGCGGTGCTCGCCGGGCAGCCGGAAGACGCGCGGGGGGTCGTGGACGATCTCGCCCGGTGGGCGGCCTTCGGTGCCGATCCGCACGCGCCCGCCCAGCTCGCGCGCTGCCGTGCCCTGCTGGCCGCCGATGACGGTGAGGCCGACGAGCTCTACCTGAGGGCACTCACCCTGCACGACGCGTCGGACGGCGACTTCGAGCGTGCCCGCACCGAGCTTCTCTACGGCCGGTGGCTGCGGCGGCGCCGTCGGCTGCGGGAGGCCCGTGGCAGGCTCGGAGCCGCCCTGGTCGCCTTCGAACGCTGCGGCGCCGGCGCCTGGGCCGACCAGACGCGCGGCGAGCTGCGCGCCAACGGAGCCGCGTCGGCCACGGAGCCGAGCGCGGGGCTCTCGCGGCTGACGCCGCAGCAGCTGCGGATCGCGCGCCACGTGGCCGAGGGCGCCACCAACAGGGAAGTGGCCCAGCGGCTGGCCGTCAGCACCCGCACGGTCGACTACCACCTGCGCAACGTCTTCGCGGCTCTCGGCGTGCGCTCCCGCGTCGAGCTGGCCCGTCTGGTCGACCAAGAGAGCCGCTGAGACCCGCTCCCCCGGTCGAAAAGGCTGCCGCACGCCTCTGGAGACCGACCGGACGGTATGTCATTCTCGAGGCAGGACTATGGAGTGACGGCGGCCGAACGCGCAGCGCACCCGCCGGACGCCGCTGAGCCCGGCCGGCGCCGGGCGCTGCCGGAAGGCCGAAGTCGGGGGAGGACCGCGATGCATCCTGCCGCACGCACACGCACGACGTTCCGCACCGGGCCGACCCCCGTTCCGCAGCCGCGGACACGCCGGATCCGGTCGCTGATCGACGCCGACGCGCTGCGCGTCCTGCACCGTGCGGCCCGTGCCCTGCTCGACGACCTGCCGGACCTGACCGACCGGCTGCTGGCGGTCCTGCGCGAGCAGGAACCGGCGTACCGGACGGCGCTGGAGCACGATCACGCCGCCACCTGGCAAGAGGTTCACCGCTCGTTGCGGCACAGCGTGACCTCGCTGCTCGACCCGCGCGGCACCCGCGAGGCCGCCCACCGCTGCACCTGGCGGATCGGTGTCGTCCGGGCCGAGCAGGGGCTGCCGCTGGACGCCCTGCTGCACGCGTTCCGGCTGGGCGGGTCCCTGGTGTGGCAGCGGCTGGTCGAGGAGACCACCCGCTCGGAACCGGAGGACATCCGGCTCCTCGTGCACGTGGCCACCGACGTGTGGAACTTCGTCGACGAGCACTGCACCCTCGTGGCGGACGCCTACCGGCAGGCAGAGCGGCAGCTCGCCTGGCGGCGCGAGAACCGGGTGCGTCTGCTGGCGGCGGCCCTCCTGGACGGCACGAGCCGGATCGCCGACCTGCCCGAGACCGCCGAGCGGCTGTGCCTGCCGGAGCACGGCCGGTACGTCGTCGTCGCGGTCACCGGCGGAGGCCCGCAGGATCCCGCGCCCGGCGGCAGCGTCTACCGGCACACGGGAGTGGAGGCGGACTACGGCATCGTCCTGCTCGGCGAAATGGGGGACGAGGAGGCCGGCCGGGACCCCGTGGTGGCCCTGGGCCTGCCCACCGACGGCCGGGCCGGATGCCGGATCGGGGTCGGAGGCGCCGTGACGGGACTCGCCGCCGTCGCGGACGCCCGGCGGCTGGCCGACCTGGCTCTGAGCATCTGCCCGCCCGAGGGCGGCACCGTCCGGCTCGACGAGCACCTGCCCGAGGCGCTGGTCGTCTCCTGCCCTGAGCTCGGCGCGACCCTCACCGAGCGGGTGCTCGGCCCGCTGCTGCGGCTCGAACCGTCCGACCGGGACGTTCTGCTGGACACCCTGGTCGCCTGGTTCGCCTGCGAGGGGTCCGCGCAGCGAGCCGGTGAACGGCTGTACTGCCACCGCAACACCGTCCTGAACCGGCTGCGCCGCTGCGAGCAGCTCATCGGCCGCTCCCTGGCGCGTCCGCACGACGTGGTGGAGATCAGCCTCGCCCTGACGGCGCGCCGCCTGCTGCCCGGCTGACGGGCGCTCCGCCGACGCCTGCCGGGCGAGGAAAGCGACCCGGCACGCACGACCAGGGCAGCGCGGCTGCCCGGGGCCTCCGGCTTCCGGAGGTCCCCGAGCTTCCGGGGCCCCGGCCGGTCGCCACCCTGGGCAGCCGCACAATCCCCGCCGACCCGCGTTGGGACCGCGCAGCCACCCGGTCCGAACGCCTGTACCGCGCGCCCGGGCCCGTGCTGTCGTGAGCTGCCCTTCCCCCGAAGCACCCGTGCCCGACGGCACGGATCCGAGGAGCCGTGATGCCCGAAGCACCACCGGACGAAGAGCCCGCCCTGCACGTCGAGGGCCTCGACGTGACCTACGGCCGCGCCCTGTCCGCCCTTCGCTCCGTGTCCCTGACCGTCCCGCACGGCACGGTCGTCGCCCTGCTCGGCGCCAACGGCGCGGGCAAGACGACCCTGCTGCGGGCGGTGTCGGGCACCCTGCGCCTGCACCGCGGCGCGATCACGGCAGGCCGCATCCGCTACGGCGCCACGCGCCTCGACGGCCGCGACCCGGTGGCCGCGGTACGCGCCGGAGTCGTGCAGGTCCCCGAGGGACGCCGGGTCTTCGCCGGACTCACCGTCGACGAGAACCTGCGCTCCGGCGGCCTCGGCCTCGGACGCCGCCGTCCGGACCGGGTCGCCGACGCCCGCGACCGGGTCTTCGCCCTGTTCCCGCGCCTCGCCGAACGCACCCGCCAGGCGGCGGGGCTGCTGTCCGGCGGCGAACAGCAGATGCTCGCCATCGGCCGGGCCCTCATGGCCGCGCCGCGCCTCCTCCTGCTCGACGAGCCCTCCCTGGGCCTCGCCCCCCAGATGGTCCACCGGATCGCCGAGGTCGTCCGCGAGATCAACGCCCAGGGCACCGCCGTCCTGCTCGTCGAGCAGAACGCGGGCATGGCGCTGTCCCTCGCCGACACCGCCCACGTCCTGGAGGTCGGCGAGGTCCGGCTCTCCGGGCCCGCGGACGAACTCGCCCGCACCGACGCCGTGAAGCGGCTGTACCTGGGCGAAACCACCGAAGAAGGCACCGGGCCCGCATCGAGAGCCGCGACCACCGAGGGGCAGGGAGCCGCGTGACCGTCCGCACCACCGCACCGCCCGAACTGACCGTGACGGACGTGACCGTCCGCTTCGCGGGGCTCACCGCCCTCGACGCGGTGTCCTTCACCGTCGCCCCGGGCTCCGTCCACGCGCTCATCGGACCCAACGGAGCGGGCAAGTCCACCTGCTTCAACGTGCTGTCGGGGCTGTGCCGCCCGGCCACGGGCACCGTACGACTCGGCGACGCCGACCTCACCCGGCTCGCTCCGCACCGCATCGCCGCCCTCGGCGTCGCCCGCACCTTCCAGAACATCGTCACCACCCAGGGCACGGTCGCCGACAACCTCATGCTCGGCCGCCACGCCCTGACCCGGGCCGGGTTCACCGCCAGTGCGCTGCGCCTGCCGCACGCCCGGCGCGAACAACGCGGGCACCTCGGCCGGGCTCGGGAGATCGCCGAACTGACCGGCCTGGCCACGCACTTCGACAGCCCGGTGGCCCTGCTGTCCTACGGCGACCGCAAGCGCGTGGAGTTCGCCCGCGCCCTGTGCCTGGAGCCCAGCGTCCTCCTGCTCGACGAGCCGGTCGCCGGCATGAACGCGGCCGAACGCGCCCGCACGGTGGAGGTCGTGCACACCGTGCGAGCCGAACTCGGCCTCTCCGTCGTCCTCGTGGAGCACGACATGGGCCTGGTCATGCGGCTCGCCGACGAGGTCACGGTCCTCGACTTCGGCCGCGTCATCGCCCACGGCACCCCGGACGAGGTCCGCCGCGACCCCGAGGTGCTGCGCGCCTACCTCGGCACCGGCGCCGAGCAGGAGGACGCGGCATGACCACCCTCCTGGACAACGTCTTCAACGGCCTCGCCCTCGGCGCGGTCTACGCCCTGGTCGCCCTCGGCTTCGTCATCATCTTCAAGGCCTCCGGCGTCATGAACTTCGCCCACGGCTCCCTGCTGCTGCTCGGCGGCTACCTCACCGCCGTACTCCACGACGACCTCGGCTTCGCCGGCGCCCTCGCGCTGTCGGTGCTCATCACGGCGGCCGTGGCCGGCGCCATGGACCGCTTCCTGCTCCAGACCGGCGGGGGAGCGGACCCGCACACGGCCCACGTGCAGACCATCGTCACCATCGGCGTCGACATCCTCATCCTCACCGACCTGTCGCGGCGCATCGGCGGCGACCTGCTCTCACTCGGCGACCCCTGGGGCGACGCGGTCAGCGGGCTCGGGCCGGTGACCGTCGCGGACAGCCGGATCGCCGCGATCGTGGTCTCCGGCGTGGTCATCGCAGGCGTCTTCGCCCTGTTCCGGTACACCTCGTGGGGCCTGTCGCTGCGTGCTGCCGCGGAGGACGTGGAAGCGGCCTCCCTGATGGGCGTGCGACTGGCGCGCATACGCATGCTCGCCTGGTGCCTCGCCGGAGCGCTGGCCGCCCTGGCGGCGGTCTTCCTCGCGGCGTTCCCCGCACCCGGACTGGAGCGCACCACCGGGCAGATCGCCCTGAAGGCGTTCCCGGCGGCGATCCTCGGCGGGATGGCCTCGCCGCCCGGCGCCCTCGCGGGCAGCCTGCTGATCGGCATGACCGAGGCGCTCGTGGCGGGCTACCAGTCCGATCTGCACGTCCTGGGCGAGGGGTTCGGCGACGTCGCCCCCTACGCGGTGATGGTGCTGGTGCTGCTGGTCAGGCCCACCGGGCTGTTCGGCGCGAAGGCGGCGGTCCGTGTCTGAACGACTCTCCCGCACCCGTGCGATCCGCCTGGGCCTGACCCTCGCGGCCGTCACGTTCCTGTGCGCCCTGCCCTTCTACCTCGACGCGTTCTGGCTGCGCATCGGACTGTTCTCGATGGCGGCCGCCGTCGGCGCCGTCGGCCTCGGCCTGCTGTCCGGAACGGCGGGCCAGCTCTCCCTCGGCCACGCCTTCTTCCTGGCCGTCGGCGCCTACGGCTACGTATGGCTGGCCGGTGAGCCCGGACCCGGCCTCCCGACCGCCGTGGCCGCCGTGCTCGCGGTCCTGCTCGCCGGGGCGGCCGGCGGACTCTTCAGCCCCGTCGCCGGCCGGGTGCGCGGCATCTACCTCGGCGTCGCCACCCTGGCCCTGGTCTTCCTCGGGCATCACGTCCTGCTCACCGCGGACTCCGTCACCGGCGGCTTCAACGGCCGCTCCGTGCCACCGCTGGAACTGGGCGGCTTCTCCTTCTCCGCGGACTCCGAACTGACCCTGCTGGGGGTGCCGTTCGGCTCCGAGGAACGGCTGTGGTACCTGGGACTGGCGCTGTTCGCGGTCACCTGGTTCACCGCCCGCGGACTGCTCAGGGGCCGTCCCGGACGTGCCCTGGTGGCGCTGCGCGACAGCGAGACCGCGGCCGCGGTGATGGGCGTGGACGTCTCCCGCTACCGCTCGGCGGCCTTCGTCGTCTCGTCGATGTACGCCGGGCTGGCAGGGGTGATGCTCGCACTCTCCTTCCGCCGCGTGGTGCCCGACTACTTCGGCCTGGTGCTGTCCGTCGACTACCTCGCCATGATCGTCATCGGCGGGCTGGGGTCGGTGGCCGGAGCGACCGCCGGCGCCGTCTTCGTCACCGCGCTGCCCCTGCTGATGACCCGCTACGCCGACCAGCTGCCCCTCGTGGCCGCCCCCGGCACCACCGGCGGCACGGTCGGCCCCACCGAGGCCGCCCGCTACCTCTACGGAGCGGCGATCGTCCTGATCCTGCTGTTCGCGCCCGACGGACTGCACGGCTTGATCCGCCGCCTGCGCGCCCGCCTGCGCGCCCGCCGAACCGCCGCCCCACCACCCGCGAACACCACCTCCCCGTCCCGACCGCACACGCCCGCCGCACCAGCCAAGGAGCCCACCCCGTGAAGCCCACGCACCACACCGCACCACGCACCAGAACGCTTCTGGCCACCGCCCTGGCGGCCCTGTTGCTCGCGGGCACCGGATGCAGTTCCAAGGCCGACTCCTCCGGCAGCACCGGCGACGGCGCCGACGGCGTCAAGACCGGGCCCGGAGTGACCGACAAGGTCATCAGACTCGGCGCCCTCACGGACCTCACCGGCCCCTACGCCACCCTCGGCAAGAGCATCGTGCAGGCCCAGCAGATGTGGGCGGACGAGGTGAACGCCCGCGGCGGCATCTGCGACCGGCGCATCGAGATCGTCGTCAAGGACCACGGCTACGACGTCCAGAAGGCCGTCACCGCCTACGCCGACCTCTCCGCGGACGTCGTGGCGCTGCCCCAGGTCATCGGCTCACCCGTGATGGCCGCGCTGCTCGACGACATCGAGCGCGACGCACTGCTCACCTTCCCGCAGGCATGGGCCGCCTCCCTGCTGGACCGGGACGCGGTCCAGGTCCTGGGCACCACCTACGACATCGACATGATCGCCGCGGTCGACTTCCTCACGCGCACCAAGGGCCTGGCCAAGGGCGACACGATCGGCCACGTCTACTTCGAGGGCGACTACGGCGCCAACGCCCTCGAGGGTTCGCAGTGGGCCGCGAAGAAGGCCGGCGTGAAGGTCGTCGGCCAGAAGATCAAGGCCACCGACACCGACCTGTCCGCGCAGGTCTCCGCGCTGCGCAAGGAAGGCGTGAAGGCCATCCTGATCAGCGCCGGACCGGCCCAGACGGCGTCGCTGGTCGGCGTCGCGGCCTCCCGCGGTCTGAAGGTGCCCGTGGTCAGCAGCGCCCCGGGTTACGCCCCGCAGCTCATGAAGACACCGGCCGCACCGGCCCTCACGGCCATGCTGAACGTGGTCAGCGCCGCGCCCGCGGTCAGCTCCGACCTGCCCGGCGTGCGCAAGATGGTCGCCTCCTACCAGAAGAAGTACCCGGACTCCCTCGTCGACTCCGGCGTGCTGTCCGGCTACAACGCCGCTCGGCTGATGGGCACCGACCTGGAGAAGGCCTGCGAGAAGGGCAGCCTCACCCGCGAGGACGTGGTCAAGGCCCACCGCTCCCAGTCCAAGGTCGACGTCGGCCTCGGCACCGCACAGAACTTCTCCGACAAGGCGCAGCCCGCGAGCACCTCGACCTATGTGCACAAGCCGGACGCCAAGGCCGTGGGAGCCGCGGTGAACCTGGAAGACGCCCATTCCGCACCGGGTGTCGAGGAATACCTCGCCTCCCGCAAGTAGCCGGACCCGCGGTGGGCCTGGAGTGACGTCCGGGCCGCCTCGCAGACGGCGTCCGGTGTCGTCCTCGCCGTCCGGCGAGCTGAGGAACACCGGCCGCCGCTCCGGCGGGACCCGGCCGGGCGGCAGCGGCTCCACCTCGACTTCGGGGCCGATGCACGCCGACCCGGCCGGGCACCCGTTCAGTCCGGTCCGCCACGGGAACCGGGCCGCTCCTCCTCAGCCGAACCCCAGGATGCGCGGCGCGAACGTGCCCTCCGGGCCGCCCGCGCGGCCGACCGACCACACGGTCGCCGTGCCCGGCACGGGCGCCAGCCGCAGCAGTGAGGAGTCACCCTCCCCGGCCGCGGCCGGTCGTCCCGCCCGGGAGCAGGAGGAGCGGCGCGTCGTCGTCGCCGAACGACTCGATACCCAGGGCGATTCCGTTGACGTCGAGAGGGGACATGCGGATCACCGGAGGACGTCGTAGGTCAGGTGCGTCACGGTCGATGTCGAGGTCACGCTCCGTTGCACCAGCGTGCGCGGCGCTCCACCGGTCAACAGCGGCGTCCCGGCGCCCAGCAGGACGGGCGCGAGGTGCAGCGACAGCACGTCGACCAGCCCGGCGTCGAGCGCCGAGCCGACCGTGGCGCCGCCGCCCATCAGGATCACGTCGAGGTCCCGGCCACGGGCCGTCGACGCCGCTTGCGCCCGCTCCCGCGCGGCGGCGACGGCGTCGGCCAGCCCGGTGGTGACGAACGTCCAGTCGAGGTCGGTGAGCCGCACCGACTCCGGCGGCGCGCTCGTCACGACGACGAAGGCGGGCTTGCCTACCTCGCCCGCGCCGTAGCCGGACGTGTCGTCCCAGCCGTGCGGCCCCTCGACCACCTCGAAGAGCCGGCGCCCGAGGACGACGGCGCCCGAGCGGGCCGTCCCCTCGCGCAGGACCCGGCGGTCCTCCGGGTCGTCGGAGAACGCCCACGTGTGCAGGGCCTCGCCACCGGTGCCCAGACCGTTGTCCGGGCCGGGGTCGGGACCGGTGACGAATCCGTCGAGGGAGACCGAGATGTCAGCGATGATGCGCGTCATACCGGGGCAGACTCGATCCGCCGCGCGAACTCATCGCTCACGGCTCAGCGACTCCTGAGCGGCCGGGCCGGCGGCCCGGTCCGCCGGAACGGGCGTGCGGGCGGACCGGGCCTCCAGCGCGTGCACCACGGCGACCATGTCCTCGCCGCCGTGGCCCTGCTGAACGGTCTCGTCGTAGAGGGCGTGGCACACGTCGAGGAGCGGGGAGGCGAGGCCGGTCCTGCGGGCGGCCTCGGCGATCAGGCGGTTGTTCTTCAGGACGTCCGCGGTGGCCGCCTGGACCGAGAAGTCACGTTCCAGCAGCTTCGGCGCCTTGACCCGGGAGACGGCGCTGGCCATGGGGCCCGCGTCCAGGACATCCCGCAGGAGACGCTGATCGAGCCTGTGCCGCTCGGCGAAGTGGAACGCCTCGGCGAGGCCCGTGACCACGGTGATCAGGAACAGGTTCACCGAGAACTTCAGCAGCAGCGCGCCCGGGACGGCCCCGCACACGAACGTGTCCCGGCACATGGGGGCCAGCAGCGGCCGTACCGCTGCCACGGTGTCGTCGTCGCCCGCCAGCATCCCCACCAGTTCGCCCCGCTCGGCGGGGACGCGGCTTCCGGAGACCGGGGCCTCGAGATAGCGCCCGCCTACGGCCCGGATGTCGTCCTGCAGACCGCTGGAGTACTCGGCCGAGGTCGTGCCCATGTGGACGACGGTGCGGCCGGCGACCCGCACGGTGAAGTCCGGGGTGCCGCGTCCCAGCACGGTGTCCACGGCCGCCTCGTCGGCCAGCATGAGGAACACCGTGGCCGCCCGCTCAAAGACCTCGGCGCTGCTCGGCGCGACGTCGGCGCCGAGGGCACGCAGCGGTTCGCATCGCTCGGGGGTGCGGTTCCAGACCACGAGTCGGATGCCGGCGCGAGCGAGGTTCAGTGCCATGGGCCGGCCCATGACCCCCAGACCGATGAAACCGACGTACATGACGCACCGCCTCCTCCGGCTCCCGTGGAGCCGGGCCACCGCTGTCACCCCTGACTATGACAGCGGTCATAGTAGCCGCGGCTATGACGGCGGTCATAGAGTGCGGCTCGGGGAAATCCGTGCGGCGAAAGGTGCTGGAGGTCGATGATGGGAAAGGCCGAACGGGGACCGCGCGAGCGGATGGTCTTCAGCGCGGCCCAGCTCATCCGGCGGGAGGGGGTGGCCTCCACCGGCATGCGCCAGGTCGCCGTCGACGCCGCGGCGCCACGGGGCTCGCTCCAGCACTACTTTCCCGGCGGCAAGACCCAGTTGGTCGACGAGGCGGTGGGCTGGGCGGGCGGATACGCGGCAGGCCGGGTCGCCCGCTTCCTGGCCGCACTGCCCGAGCCGACGCCGAGCGCGCTGTTCGCCGCGATGGTGCGTCAGTGGACCGAGGAATACGAGGCCGCCGGCTTCGCGGGCGGCTGCCCGGTGGCGGCCGCCACGGTCGACTGTGCGGAGTCGGTCGCCTCCACGCGGCAGGCGGCATCCGCCGCCTTCGCCACCTGGACCTGCGCGGTCGCCCAAGCCCTGACGGACATGGGCGTGCCCGAGGAACGGGCAGGCGCCCTCGCCACCCTCATGATCAGCAGCCTGGAGGGGGCGATCCTCCTGGCCCGGGCCGAGCAGGACGTCCGGGCCCTGACGACCGTGGCCCGCGAACTCGGCACCGTCCTCGACGCGGCCGTGCGGAAGCGGAACGGCTGACCGGGCGGCTCGGGCCGGAGACGGTGACGCACCGGCGGCGCGGACCGACGACGCCTGCGCGCCGCGAACACCTCCTCCCCGTCTTCCGACGCTCGTCCATGGTCGAGCGCGTCACCGGATCGGCATGGTCGGCTTGATGCGCCGTCCTCCGCCTGGGGTGACGGGTGAGCGGTCAGCCGTGGTGGAGAACGGCGGCCGCGACGACCGGTGACGTCACCCCCCGGCACCGGGCGCGTCGGGCGCTACTCCTGGTACTGGGTGAGGTCGATGCCGTAGAGCGCGAGGTCGTGGCCGTGGACCGGGTGCTGTGCCGTTCCCTCCGCCTCCATGCCGAGCTTGTCGAGGACGTTCGCGGAGGCTCGGTCGTCCGCTCGGCACACGGCGGCCACGCGATCCAGGCCGCGGTCCTGCACGGCGAACTCCAGCGTGGCGTGCGCCGCTTCGGAGGCGTATCCCTGACCCCAGAAGACTCGCCCGAGCCGCCAGCCGATCACCACCTGGCCGGCGATCCCGGCCGGGGCGTCGGCCACCGACAGACCCACGGCACCCGCCAGCTCACCGGAGCCCAGGAGTTCGACCGCGAACATCCCGAACCCTTCCTCGTCCCACTCCTCCTCCCAGGCCTCGATGTCCTCGGCGGTCCGCTCCAGCGAGCGCGGCCTGCCGTCGCCGATGCCCTGCATCGCCACGGGATCGGCGTGGATCTCGGACAGGGGGACGAGGTCGTCGTCGAGCCATCGGCGCAGGACAAGACGCGGTGTGCGGATTTCGGTCATGGGCCCATCCTGCCGACGCGGCCCCGGGATGGCGAACTGCGGCCCTCTCGCCCGGAGGCCGATGCTCCGCGGCCGCCGCCCGAGCAGCCGGCCCGGGTGGCGGGGCGCGGCACTGCTCCGGGTCCTAGGGGGTGTTCCCCGGGGCCGCCTCCGCTTCACGTGGCGGCGGTGCGACCGTGCCCACCGCCGCCAGGAGCAGTACCGCCGCCGCGATGACGAGCAGCGCCCGTCCCGTGCCCAGCGGCACCAGCAGCAGCGCGCCGAGCACACCGCCGCTGAAGATCCCGCCCACCGTGGCCGTCCACCGCGTCCTGGCCTGCCGTTGCTTCGCCGTCATCCCCCGCAGTGTCGCCCCCGGGCGTCTCAGCACGTCGTTGACGAGTTCGGCGATGGCCGTCTGGCTCAGCAGCGTCGGCATGCCCGGCACATGGACCCGCAGAGCGGTCGACGCGCGTACTCCCATGGCCAGCGCGACCAGTGCGACGGTTTTGCGGTCGTCGTCGGCGGCGACGGCCCCGGTGCCGTGCTCCGCCAGGGCCAGTGCCCCGGCGGACGCCAGCAGCACGGCCTCGCAGGCGAGCCCGAGCGGGAACCAAGGCCGTCCGCGCTCCGCGAGCCACGTCAGGACCACGCCTCCGGCGGCCGCCCCGACCACGAAGGCGCCGATCGCGGCGGCGGGCCGCGCCACCGGCACCGCGCCCTCCCCGGCCAGGGCGAAGGACAGGAAGAGCACGTTGCCGGTGGCCAGAGCGCAGAACACCTTCCCCATGGTCAGGAAGCTCACGGCGTCGACGGCCCCCGCCAGCACGGTGAGCACGGTCATGACGGCCACCCGCCGGACATCGGTCTCGAGCACCGGGGACGCATCGGGCATGGGGCCAGTGTGAGCAGCACCGACGTCCTACCGGCGCACGGCGGCCGGGACACGCGGCCGATGGCTGCGGCCGGGCTACCGGGGCCGCTCTCCGCGTTCGCCGGGCAGAGTGCCGGGTGTGGTCGAACCGGCCCCCGTGTTATTCAATGAGGTGTGCGGTCAGGGATCTCGGGGCCCCGCCGCACGGGTCCGCACACTGCCCCGGCACCGTGCCGGGGATTGCTGAGAGAGCCGCATGGACTCCACACCCCCGCCCTCGTCCTCCTCGGCGTTCGACCTGGTCAGCCGCGCCCTGGGGCGCTACATCCCGCGCGGTGGAGCGGCAACGGCCGGTTCTGCCGACGCGCGGGGCGACCGCCCCACGGGCGCACGGGTCCCCGACGACCCGACGGCGAGCCGTCAGGAGCAGATCCTCGGCGCCGTCAACCTGGACATGGACCTGAACATCACCCGCTGCAACCTGGACGCCCCCGTGTTCAGGGGCCTGGAGGCGGGGGCCGGGAAGTCGTTCGTCGAGCTGCTGCCCCCGGGGGACGTAGCGCCGGTGACACGGCGGTTGCGGCAGGTTCTCCAGAGCGGTGAGGCGCACGTCGCCCGCATCCAGCGCCTGCGGCGCGGCGACGGCTCGGAGCTCGTCGTCTCGATGAGCATCCTGCCCGCCGCGGCGCCGGAGGAGGGCCTGACCGTCTCCCTGATCGCCATGGCCAGGCGGCTGCACCTCTACGCCGCCGAGACCGCGATCGGCACCTCACTGGACATCGGGGAGACCGCACAGTCCCTGGCGGAGTCCTTGCTGGCCTGGGGTGACGTCGCCGCCGTCGACCTCGACTTCGCCGTCTGGACGGGCGAGGGAGTGTCCGGGAAGGGGCAGGGGCGCATCCGGCTGCGGCGGGCGGCCCTGGTGCCGGACCGTGCATGGCCCGAGGGGTACATGACCCCGGGCGACGACCTGCCCGGCGACGCGAGTCGCCTGCTGACGCAGGCGGTACTGCGGGACGACGCCCCGCAGACCATCGTCGTACCCGACCGGGAAGCGGTCGAGCGGGTCTTCGGCAGCCCACGCGTCGCGCGCGCCCTGGTGCCCAGCGACCGGTCGGCGGGTGTGGCGTGCATACCACTGGTCCTGGACGGCACTCCGCCCGTCGTGCTGGGCGTGGCGGAGGTCTGGCGCCGGGCCGACTGCCCCTTCCGCGACAGCGAGCTGTTCGACCTGCAGGAACTGGTGGCCAGGACGGCCCATCACGTCGACCTGGCTCGTCAGCACCAGCGCGAGCACACGCAGGTGCTGGCCTTGCAGCGCAGGCTCCTGCCGCGCACGGGCGGCGCCACCGTCGAGATCGCCAGCGTCTACCAGCCCGCCACCCCCGACAGCGCGGGCGTCGGCGGCGACTGGGTGAACAGCTTCCCCCTGCCCGACGGCCGTACCGCGCTGGTGGTCGGTGACGTCGTCGGCCATGGCCTGGGAGCCGCGGCGACCATGGGCCAGCTGAGTATGGAGGCCCGCGCGCTGCTGTCCGCGGGGCTCGCACCCGACGAGGTACTGGAGCACCTGGACGAGACCGTGTCGATGCTGGACGACGCGGACTCCGGACTGGCGGCCGGCTACAGCGCCCTCGGGTCGACCTGCTGCATCGCCCTCTACGATCCCGTCAGGCACGACGTGGCGCTGTCCAGCGCCGGCCACCTCCCCCCGGTTCTGGTCTCCCCGGACGGGCACGCGGGGCCGCTCCCGGTCCGCCCTCACCCCGGTCTGGGCGCCGAGTTCGCGCTGCGCGAGCCGTTCGACGTGTACACGTTCGCCGCACCGCCGGGTTCCCTGCTCGCCCTGTACACCGACGGTCTGGTGGAGGACCCCGCACTGTCGATCGACGAGGGCATCGGCAGGCTCGCGGGCGCCGTGTCCGTGGTGCATCCCTGGGACGCCCTGCAACAGGCCGTACGGCACATCGTCTCGGCGGTGGCCCCCGCGCGCCAGCGTGACGATGTGACCCTGCTGCTCGCTCGGATGATCGGCTACCGCAAGGAGGACACGGCGACCTGGCGACTGCCCGCCCGCCGCGACGCCCCCGCCCGCGCCCGCGCGCAGGTCTCCGCCCTGCTGAGGCAGTGGCGCACCCGGGACGACACCCGGTACAGCGTGATGCTGCTGGTCAGCGAGCTGGTCACGAACGCGGTGCGCTACGCCGCCGGCCCCGTCACGGTCCGGCTGATCAGGTCCGGTCACGGTCTGCTGTGCGAGGTCGGTGACACCGGCAACGGAAGACCGCGCGTGAGGCGGGTCGACCTGCTCGCCGACGGTGGCCGTGGCCTGAGCATCGTGCACCGGCTCACCACCCGGTGGGGGGTGCGCTGGACGGACACCGGGAAGGTGGTCTGGGCGGAGGTCTCGAGGTGACGCGGCTGCGCGCCGGGGACTACGCGGTGACGCCGGGGGCCCGTGGGCCGGCCCCCGGCGGGGCGCCCTCGCGCTACAGCCACACACCGTCCAGGGCCGTGGCGGTGAGACCCGGGGCGGCCGCGTACAGAACGGCGCGATGGCCCGGCTTCTGCTGCCCGGCGTCATGCGCCCGCCGCAGAATGTCGAACACGGCGGCGCCCCCGCGGTTGCCGCTGGTGTAGCTCTCCCGGCTGTAGTCCAGCAGCCCCGCCGGCCACGCGTCGGGCATCGTCTGCTCCATGTACTCCAGCACACGGGTCCCGCCGGGGTGCGCGAGCAGTACGTCGGGGTGCCAGGAGGTGGGGTCGTCCTGGTACCGGACGCGCAGCCACTCCCACATCGCGGTGACGGTCTGCTGTACGGCGCGCGGCCCGCGCCGGTCCATCACGAAGTGGGTCCCGTCCGCCCGCGTCTCCAGGCGGTGCAGGTCCTGGGTGCCGGGCAGGGTGTGGTGCCAGGCGGCGTCCAGCCGCAGCACCGACTCGGGCCTCTGGCGGCCCGTGACCACCGCGGCGACCGCGGTGTCCGCGAACAGCAACCGGACGATCAGGGACTCGAGGGTGTCGTCCGCGGGCTGGTAGGTCGTACTGAGCGCCTCCGCTATGACGACCAGGACCACCCGCTCGGGGTCGGCGGCCACGAGGTCCGCGGCCAGCGCCAGGGAACGGGTCCCCGCTATACAGGCCCACTGCGTGGCCGGCAGCAGCGTCACGTCGTCGCGGAGCGGAAGCTTGTTGGCCAGGGCTATGTCCAGCCCGGGAAGTGCTGGGGTCGTGGAGTGACTGGTGATCAGGCAGTCGACGTCGGCGGCGTCCAGTCCGGCGATCTGCAGGGCCCCGCGCGCCGCATGCTCACCGTAGGACTGCACGGCCTCCCAGGCCGGCGCCGTGCGCTCCTGGACGGTCTGCGGCGCGGGTACGGTTTCCAGGGCGGCGATCACGCGGTCCACGTCCTGCCGGGTGAACCCGTCGCGCGTCAACGCCTGTTGGGTCGGCTGGACGCCGACAGCCCGCAGTCCATTGCCCTTGCCGGGCGCGACGGCTGCCTCCAGCGGCAGCATCCAGCCACGGGTCTCGATGCCGGTACTGGCGGCGATGCCGTCGATGCGCGGCGCCCACGCCGCTTGCGGATGCCGATCGCTCACCTCCGCCACGATCTGGCTGGTCTTCACGGCGTGCTCGCCGTGTATCACGGCAGGGGGGCAGAGGTAAGCGGCCATGATGGTGCACCTTCCAAGGGGAACAGAGGGAATGCCACGTGTGCTGTGCCATGGGTCACTTTGGAGCTTCGCGCCCAAGAAGACGCCGATGAGCCCCATTTCAGGCGTCGGCATCCGATTCGAGCATGCACGCCAAATGGACATTTCCGCTGTGATGCAGACAACTTAGGCCCACCTTGGAGGGTGTGACACGCCTCACGACGGCACGGGTTCCAGCTTGCAGTGCGGAAGTGGCGGAGAAACGGGGGCTGTTCGATCAAGAGGTACTCCCGGATCCGCCCGGGCAGGCGAGCGCGTAGCCGGGCAGCGGTGCGCGGCGACGGGCGGAAGCAGGCGGCCCGCGTGGTGGGAGAGGGCGTGCGGAGCCGGCGGTTCGACGAGGGCGATGCCGGCCGCGCGGGTCAGGCGGGCGAGCTGCTGGGTGGCGTCGGCGCACGCCGTCGGGAGTAGCAGGGCCCAGTGACTTCGGTCAGCCCTCGGGCCGATCACCCCCCACCGACCGCACGGCCGGACCATCCTGACCCACGGTCAGGGCAGGGCAGGTCGACGGCGTGGCAGCCGGTCAACCCGGCCCTCGCGTACTGCTGCTACCTCAGCAGCTCGCTGAGGGAGGGGGAACCGGCTGGAACGGCTGCTCGTCACCGGCCCGGGCGGGCCGCCGGCACCGGGTGTACGGCATCCATCGGCCGCGGCGACCCTGGACACCTGGACACCTGGACGCTGATCGCCGGGCGCTGGCGATGAAGGCGTGGATCGCACTCTGCCAGATCCCGACGCTGCGACGTCCCTGGCCGAATGCCGTGTCGCGGCCCGGGAGTTGCCGAACGGCCCGGCGGCGGCACCGGTGACGTACGTCCTGCGGGCGGCGCGAGCGGAAGGGAGATTCCGGGGGAAGCCGAGGGCTGCGGCAACGGCTGGTTCACATACGCCGACAGCGGAGATGGGCGCTTCGTCGAGGGCCGGGGGTGCCGGATGCGTCCGAAACCACCGCGCCCGTGACGGTGAGGCCGAAGCGCGCGCGGCTCGTCTCCCGTTCCTCACTGATGGTCGGGGAATCCCCGCCCGATCACGCTCTCTCCTCCGCCCGGCCGTCGACCGGAATGCCGAGCCGGTCTGCCACGGTGGTGAGGGCCGTTCCCAGCGGAAGTGAAACCCTCGTGAGGGAGTGCTGGTCCCCGCGGGTCTGGTCCCGGTTGATGATCAGTACGGGCTTCCCGGTCTGAGCCGCCTGGCGGACGAAGCGGAGCCCCGACATCACCGTCAGCGAGGAGCCCAGAACCAGCAGCGAAGCCGCCCTGCGGACCAGTGCGCGGCAGTGTTCGACGCGCTGCGGCGGAACGGTCTCGCCGAAGAACACGACGTCGGGTTTCAGGATGCCGCCGCAGATCACGCAGGGCACCACGCGAAAGCCTCCGGCCTGTTCGTCGGTGAGATCGGCGTCACCGTCCGGATTGATTCCGGCCGCCACGGGCTCGAACCCCGGATTGGCCTCCTCCAGTCGCCGGGCGAGCTCACGGCGCGGACTGAAGGCGCCGCACGAAAGGCAGACGACCCTGGCCAGGGTCCCGTGGAGTTCCACGGCGTCCTCGCTGCCTGCGGCCTGATGCAGGCCGTCCACGTTCTGCGTGATGACACCCGAGAGCAGGCCCTGTCGTCCGAAGGCGGCCACAGCCCGGTGCCCGGCGTTGGGGAGGGCCCGGCCGAAGCTGCGCCAGCCCAGGTGGCTGCGCGCCCAGTACCGGCGCCGGGCCTGGGCGTCGGCGGTGAAGTCCTGGTAGGTCATCGGCGTGTGCCGACTGAGGCTCCCGCCCTCGCCCCGGTAGTCGGGGATGCCCGACTCCGTCGAGATCCCCGCTCCGCTGAGCACCAGCACACCGCC
Organism: Streptomyces sp. NPDC096046; assembly: GCF_040303285.1. Classification (NCBI taxonomy): domain Bacteria; kingdom Bacillati; phylum Actinomycetota; class Actinomycetes; order Kitasatosporales; family Streptomycetaceae; genus Streptomyces; species Streptomyces sp. NPDC096046. Next base: position 113,059 of record NZ_JBEOSZ010000017.1, read on the forward strand.
GGTGCTCAGCGCATCGACGACCGGCTCCAGATCCGTGGTGCCCGGCGGCAGATCCTCGGCCGGGGTCCAGCTCAGGGTGGGGCGCATGCGCATGCGGTCAGGGTACGGAACGGCGGCCCGAAACGGCTGCCGCGGACCGGAGGGCACCGGGTCTGCTCTTGTTCCCGCGCATCGCAACGTCGTGCAACGAAGCAGTTGCCGCTTTGGTGAATGCAACGCGGCTTGTCGCTCGCCGGAAACAACGAACCGGCCGACCGAGGAGCATGCCGTGCGCCTCGGGTCACCTTCGGAGCCGCGCAGGGCGCGGACTACCCGCCGATCGCGGAGGCCGTTCGGGAGGTCGCCGCCCGCAACGGCGAAGGGCACTGAGGGTGCGAGCGGCGGACGGACTGTCAGACCCCCTGCCTCTGCCGCCCGTTCCACCCCTCGGCTCCCGGTCCCACGGAGTCGACACCAGGAGGAGATGTTTGTTCGGGTGGAATCGGCGTACCCGATGAACTAACACATCCCTTATACGACGAAGCGGAGACACACCATGGGCATCATTGCTTGGATCATCATCGGGCTGCTCGCCGGCGCGATCGCCAAGGCCCTGATGCCGGGCAAGGACCCGGGCGGCATCATCATCACCATGCTCATCGGCATCGCCGGCGGTCTGCTCGGTGGTTGGCTCGGCAAGGTGATCTTCGGGGTCGACTCTATGGACGGGTTCTTCCACCTCTCCACCTGGATCGCCGCGATCGTCGGCTCCCTGGTCCTGCTCGCCATCTACCGCCTCGTCACCGGCAACCGGCACTCGCACCGTCACGCATGACGCGTTGAGGCATACGCCTCCGGACACACCAGGGCGGCTCCTTCCCCGGCGCAGGGGACGGAGCCGCCCTGGCGTGTCCGGGCCGCGCGCTCTGGAACGACCGGTCGTCCCCGCCTCGCTCAGGGAGGCAACCGTGCACGGCACGGCAGGCCCCTGGCCTTGAGGAGCGCTCAGCGTTTGATCGTGAAGGTGAAGTCGTCGGAGAGCTTGCCGTTCAGCCGGACTGCCGAAACGAGCTTCCCTTCCGCGATCAGCCTCTCGGTCTCGGCCCGTGAAGAACCGCATCCTCGGGCGATGAGCCGCACCGGCCGGACGGGAATCCGTGCCGCGAAGCGGACGGCGAGCTCGACCACTTCGCGGTCCCCGTGATCCGAACCGCCGGTGTCGAGACGCCAGGCGTCGTTCCAGTCGAGGGCGATGCGGTTGCGGCGCCGCACGACCGGGTCCTGCAGCAACTCGGCTGCCGGGACGGGGTCGTTGCCGTGCAGCCGGTCCAGCAGTTCGGGTCGTACGGAGCGCACACGCATCCGCTCCAGGACGGTGAGCTTCGCCGTTTCCTCGCAGGAGGTACAGAGCGCGAGGAGCCAGGCGTCGATGAGTTTGTGGTTCGCGTTGACACGGAACGCGCCGTCCGCCCGGAATCGCCGCGACGCGCACGCGTGGCAACGGCGGATGACGAGCGGCAGGCAGGTGGGCGCGACCATCCAGGTATCGAGCACAGAAGTACACCGGTTCCAGTGAGAAGTCCGCAGCAAAAAGCGGCGCGGCGCGCAGGCGCGACGCGCGACACATCAGCGCTTGGGAGGTCTCACAGGGTGTACAGGCACGTCCTCGCCCAGATGACTCGGTCCGTCGGCACGCTAGTGGCGAACGGCCGCGCGGTTCCACCGCTTTTTTGAACGCTCACGGCGACGGGCTCCCATCGGTGCCGTCAGCCCCGGCGCGTCCTTCACCGCCCTGTCGCTGCCGCCTGCTCGGTCAGGTGAAGCCGGGCGGGACAGGGGTCTGCTGGAAGAGCTCGGTGGGGACGGCGTCGGCAAGGGCCCGGTAGCCGGCCGGGTTGAGGTGAAGATGGTCGCCGACGTCGTAGGCGGGGGAGAGCCGACGGGGGTTCCGGGGATCGCGGACCGCCTGATCGAAGTCGATGACGGCGTCGAATCGGCCGCTGGTGCGGATCCACGCGTTGACCGCCTGCCGGGAGGACTCGTGGAGGCCGGCGGCGTCGTCGTAGCCGTTCCCCCCGAAGGGGGTGAGCGTGGCTCCGTAGACGTGGATGCCCTGGGCGTGTGCTCGGGTGATGATCTGCCGGTAGGCGTTGACGAGGTCGGCCGTGACCTGCTCCGCCGTCGACTCCGAGCTTCCGCCGGGGATGTCGTTGATCCCCTGGAAGACGAGGAGCCGGCTGACGCCGCTCTGGGCGAGGACGTCGCGGTCCAGCCGGGCCAGCGCGTTGGGGCCCGAGCCGTCGTGCAGGACGCGGTTGCCTCCGGCCGCTTGGTTGAGGATCGCGATGTCGGCGGTGGCAGGACGGGACTGGAGCCGGTCGAGGAGCTGATCGGGCCACCGGTCGTTCCTGTTGGTGGTGGATCCGCGTCCGTCGGTGAGAGAGTCACCCAGCATCACGGCCGCGGTGGTGGTGCGGGTGGACCATGCCTCGACGCCGCTGAGGAAGTACCAGTGATCGACCGGGGTGGCGCCCGGCAGGTCGCTGTCGCCGAGGTGGTCACCCGACAGCATGTGGGAGGTCGTTCGCGAGCCCGGGTGTGAGGTGATGGAGCCCGATGCCTGGCCGTCGGCCAGGTAGAGCGTGACAGTCAGATTGCTCCCCGGCCGGACCTCGAAGTCCAGTGGGTCGCTGACCGCCTGAGCCCCCTTCGGAATGTTGATGCCCGCACGCCCGCCGAACGTCACCGGACGCGTACTGCCGGGCACGACGGCACTGACGCCCGCGTTGCCGTCCGCCGGGTGTGCCATGGAGGCGGCGGTGACGGGCAGGTCCGCACCCCCGAACGCGTTGGACAGGCGTATCCGTGTGTACCGGCCGCCCACGGACACGCGTACCGTCTGGCGCAGTGTGGCGTCCACCAGGACGCGGTTGCCCCGGGTGAACGGAGCGGGCGGCAGGTCGGCGGGCTCGGTCAGTTGGGGCACGGCGGTCCATGTGGTGACCCAGTGCGCGTCCTTCGTCGTCGGGGTGGGGTAGCCGGACGGGTGGGTCGCTTCGTCGCGCGCCGCACCCGCCGCCGCGGAGGCGAAGGGACCGGTGGCCGCCACGGCCGGTGCGACGACGACATGCCCCGGCATTGTTCTTCGGGTCATGAACGACATTCCTCCGTCTGCGCGGGCGTGTGCTGCGAACCGGTCAGGCCGGACCTCGTGAAGTGGAGGCGGTTGGTGAAGGGAGACGCAGGCGTTCACGTAGAAGGACTGACGACATGGGTGCGAACTGCCTGGGGAATGTAGAGCTGCTCGCTCGTCGGGGTCAAGGTGCATGCGACGTGCGGTGATGCAGCGGACGCGAGTGGAGGGCGGGAGACTGTCCGTGTGTCCGCGTGCGTGGAATGCCCTGGCGTCGGCGCGGTGCATACCGATCGCCGACCCAAACATCGCGCTGCCGTGGTGAGCGGCCACGCCCGATGAAACCCCGTCGTCCGATCGGCTCGGGCCTTCGGCGGCCCGTCAGGCGCTGAGAGCCTCGTGGAGGGTTTCGCGGCAGTCGAGGATGGTGTCGATGCCGACGATGTGCATCGTGCGCTTCACGGACTCGCTCGCTGCGATCAGACGCAACCAGCCGCCGGCTTCGCTCAGCATGCGGTGGGCGGTGATGAGGATGTTGATGCCGGTGGAGTCCATGAAGGTCACACCGCTCATGTCGACCACCACGCGATGGCACGCGGCATCGGAGAAGTACAGAGCCTGCTGGAACCGGTTGCCGGTGTGGTGATCGATCTCTCCGGTGAGCGCCAGGACGCGGATGCCCTCCATGGTGGTGGAGACGACCGACAGCTGGTCCGACCTCTCAGCTGGTTCGGGGTTCGTCATATCTCCCTCAGCCATGTCGGTGATACTGGCAGACCGGAAATGTGTACCGGGTACTGCCTGCATCGTAGGGCCAACGCCGCCGGATGGCGGAGCCGACGACGGGCGCATCGGAGCGTCGACCGCGCTCACCCGGGTACGCGGAAGGTGTGTGCGGGGAGCGAAGGCAGCGATGAGGGAACCAGAGCCCTCGGGCCGTGAGGACGCGGCCCCGGCCGGGCGTGCTTGGCAGACCAGTGTGGCCCTGGACGGGGCCGGAACCGATATCGCTCAGGCCCGGCACCTGGCCGCGGACTTCCTGGCCAGGGGGCAGGCCGAACGAGGGCTGAAGGTCTCCCAGAGAGGCCTGGATCTCACGCAGCTCGTGGTCAGTGAGCTGGTGACCAATGTCTGCAAGTACGCACCGGGCCCGGCACTGATGAACCTCCGCGTCGATGGTGATGTGGTCGAGGTGACCGTGTGGGACTCCGACCCGGTACTGCCGGTGGCCAGGGGTGCCGACGCCGGCCGGGTGGGCCAGCACGGCCTGGAGATCGTGATGACGGTCGCCCAGGACTTCGAAGCGCGGCTGGAACGATTCGGCAAGAGCGTCACCGCCCGCATCGCCCTGACGGACGACCACGCCGACACGCCCCAGGACGACCGGCACTAGAGCCGCCTCAGCCGTGGCCAAGGGGCGCGGTGGCCAGGAATGTGGCCGTGACCGTGGCCGTCCCCGTCAGTGACAGCCGGTCCGGAACCTCTCCACAAGCGTGACATGGCCGCGCAGTTGGCGCTGAGCCTCGCCGACCTGGAGGCGGTGCTCGGCGAGGCCGGCATGTCCCTCGCGAACCTGGTCCGGCTCAACGTCTACACCACCGACGTGGATCTGCTGTTCCCGTACTCCGGCGTACTGGCGGGGCGATTGGCCGCGGTCGGGGCGGCGCCCACCACGACGATGCTCGGGGTGACCCGACTGGCGATCCCCGGTCAGATGGTGGAGCTGGAGGGAACCGCCGTGGCGTGAGGTGACCTGGCGGCCCGTCGAGCTGCCGCGCTCGGCGTCAGCGGTCAGTGGTCCGCGTCGTCGGTCTGCGCCTGAGTCTCGGGAACAGGGGTCGGCTCGGACGCCGGCGCACTGTAGAAGACTGACCTGCCCTGCTTGGTGCGCTCGGCCTGACTCTTGGCCACGAGACCCTCAAGCGTGACGCGTACGACCTTGGCGGCGATGTCGCGCTTGGGATGCGCCTTGCCGAGCGCTGTGGAGATCTCCGTGGCGGATCGGGGCTCCTTCTGGTCGGCGAGGTGCCGCCGGATGAGCTCCACGAGGGTGGGCTGCGCCGCCTTCGCAGCACCCGCCTTCGCAGCGCCTGCCTTCGCGGTGCTCACGTTCGCAGCGCCCGCCTTCGCGGTGCTCGCTTTCGCGGTTTCCGCCCCCTCGACCGGGGACTTCTTGGCGGCGCTCCTGCGCGGCGCGGCGGAGGAGGCAGGCGCCTTGGCCTTCCCGCCGGGTGCGGCACCGGCCTTCTTCCGCCGTGGAGAAGGAACCTCGACCCTCTCGGGCTCGGCGGCCTGCTCGGCCTGCGTCTTTGCGATACCGAGTGCCTTCTGCACGTTCACCAGTACGGTGTGGTCGCGCTGCAGAGCGGCGAGCTGCTCCTGCAGTGCGGCGATCTCCGCATTGATGCGTTCCTGTTCCTTGACGTTCGACTCTAGGTCGCCGGTCACCTGGTTGATGTACTGCGATGCCAGTTCGGTGGCGGGAACTGTTGTCTCGGGCATGGTGGTGAACCTTTCCTGGGCGTGTGACCGTGCCGCGATGATGCCTGCTCTCGGGCAGGAGTCTCGTCGGCCGGCAGCGACGCCGCATGTGCCGCAAGAGGCCTTGGTGTAGTGATGGTACGGACAAGAGCAGCCGGTTGTTCCCGTCGAGTGATGTTCCTTTGCTCGGCACGACCCTCGGTACTGCCATGCGCGGTGTACAACAGGACGGCTGCCAACGGGAGTTGTCTCATGCGACCGGGGCGGGAGATGCCCGAAGATGTCAGTGACGACCGCGCACCGCGCAAGGGTGGCGGGACAGTTCTGCCGGCACCGCAGCCGGAAGAGCCCCGGTGCGGATCGCTCACCGGGCGGACATGGCTCGGGACCACCGACGGCCGGTGACCACCGGTCAGGACGACTCGGAACCGCGGCAGCCGGGCAAGCACCGCATCGGTGGTTGACGCGGGGGGGGGGGGGGGGGGGGTGGGGGGGGGGGGGGGGGGGGGTCGGGGGGGGGGGGGGGGGGGGGGGTGTGGGGGGGGTGGGGGGGGGGGGTGCGGGGGGGGAGGTGTTGGGTGGGGGGGACAGGTGGC
>NZ_JBEOSZ010000017.1:119257-144777 GCF_040303285.1 Streptomyces sp. NPDC096046
CTGCACGAAGCCGTCCAGCTCCACGCAGAGGATGTGCCGGGCCTCCTCGGTCGACGGACCCGCGCGTCGGGGTGGCTCCCATGCAGTCCGGTGGCCCTACTGTCGGATCCGCTACCGAGGAGGACTGCTGATGCGCAGCGTGACCTATTCGATGGGCGTCTCACTGGACGGCTACATCGTCGGGCCGGACGGCGGCTTCGATTGGACGACGCCGGACGACGACGTCTTCCGCTTCTGGATCGACGAGATCCGGGATGTCGGCGTCCATCTGCTGGGACGACGGCTGTACGAGACGATGCAGTACTGGGAGACCGCCGCTCAGGACCCCTCGCTCGACGACTCCGAGCGCGAGTGGGCCGCGCTCTGGAATCCCCTCCCGAAGGTGGTGTTCTCCACCACGTTGTCGGCGGTGCAGGGCAACGCCCGTCTCGCTTCCGGCGGTATGGCGGAGGAGATCGAGCGGTTGCGGGCCGAACCGGGGGAGGGCGCTATCGCGATCGGGGGCGCGACCCTCGCCGCCGAGGCGGCCGCACTGGATCTGATCGACGAGTACCGAACCGTGGTCCACCCGGTGCTGGTGGGCGGTGGCATTCCGTTCTTCCCCCGGCACGAGCGCAGGGTGGATCTCGAACTCGCCGAGACCCGCACCTTCAGTTCGAAGGTGGTGTACCCCCGTTATCGCGTGGTGCGGTAGGGCGGGCCCTGGGACGCCGGCCGGCGCCTGCCGACTGATGCCGTACCGGGGGTGCCGAGGACCTGGCGCCCCGTTCGGCCCATGGGTTCTTGGCGTGTTGTGGCCGTGACCTGTAGCTGTACCGGCATGAATCACAGATCAGTCAGGCCACTCGGGGTCTTCGCCGGTGTGGTGGCGCTCCTTCTGGGTTGTGCTGGACCGGGGAACGCCGCGGCGTACGGATCGGCTCGGCCAGCCGTGTCCGCACGGGACACCTATGGCGGCGAGGCCACGTACTACGACGTCGGCCTCGGCGCCTGCGGCACTTCCCACCAGAACACCGACTTCGTCGCGGCCCTCAACATGGCGCAGTACAGCCCGGACCTGTGCGGCAGGAAGATCCGGGTGACCGGCCCGGACGGCCAGGTGGACGTCACCGTCGCGGACAGTTGTCCGGGCTGTGGCCATGGAGACCTCGATCTGTCACCGGCGGCGTTCCAGGAGATCGCTCCCCTCAGCGCGGGGAGGATCGCCGTGACGTGGACCTTCCTCTGACAACCGACAGGCGGTCGCCACAAGCCCTGCACCGTCATGTCGGCCCAGGCCCCTCACCGGCACAGGCCGGGGTCGATCGCGCACCGGCTACCAGGACGGTAGCCGTCGTACCGTCACGGGGCCGCGGACGATCGCGCACCGGCTCCCGGAGACGGCAGCCGACGTCGTGCGGGACCGGGCCGCCCCCGGCCGGGTATGCGCCCACACCACCGGTGCGCACCCGTCCGTGCGGCATGCGTGGCGGATCAGGGGGTACTGGCACGGCAAGCGGGGAGTGAGGGCGAGGCCAGTGGCATGTGCTGTTGATGGTGACGGATGTACAACACCGGAGGGGCATCTGACGCGCGTCGGCATTGCCTTGGGCGGTGACGACGGCTGCATCGCGGACGCCCGCCAGCACGCCGTCGCCTTCCTCGACCAAGCCGGTGACGACTACGGCCTGCTGGTGCCGGCTCGCGCGATGGACCTCACCCAACTGGTGGTCAGCGAACTGGTCACCAACTCCTGCAAGTACGCCTCCGGCCCCGTCCTCGTGGAGTTCGGCCTCACCGTACGAGCGGTGGAGGTCGTCGTGCGGGACAGCGACCCGACGGTGCCCGCGGCCCGGGCCGCGGACCCCGGCCGGATCGGCGGCCACGGCCTGGAGATCGTCGAAGCGGTGACCGACGGCCTGTCCATCGATCGGGAGGCCGTCGGCAAGCGCATCACGGCCCGCATCACTCTGGCCGAACCCGAGGCCGTCTCCCCCGGAGGCACGCCGCTGTAGAGGGTCACAGCCCCCGAAGGTCATGCGCGGGCCGAGTGCGGGCGCTGCCACGGCGACCTCTCGCCGTCGTCCCTTCCCGATCCCTCCGTGCGTCTGCGGCTGCGGAGAGGGCGGTGCCCGCAGGTGCCACGGCCCTCCAGGACGGCGGCGGGGGACCTCGTCCCGTCCGCCGCTCGTCAGGGCCCGGGCCGCCGCCGGCCACGGCGAATCGGGTTACCGCCAGTGACGCAGAAGCAGCGCCGGAGCATGACGCGTGAGCCAGGCGCCGGCCAGCCCGATCGCCGCACCGGCGGCGACGTCGGTGGGATAGTGGGCACCCGACTGCACCCGCTCCACGGCCACCATGGCGGCCGGAACGGCGCACAGCGCGCCCGCGACCGGCCAGACGGGGATGACGGCGGCGGTGAAGGCGACTGCGGCCGCCGTGTGCCCGGAGGGGAACGAGGAGGAGTCGGGGCGGTCGGCGACCTCGTCGTGCGGGATCCACTCCGCGGGCGGCCTGGGGCGGTCGGTGAGCTGCTTGCACAGGCCGTTCGACGCCAGCTGTGCCACGACCATGGCCCCTATCCCGGCTGCCGCTGCCTTGCGGCCCCGCCATCCGCCCAGCCAGGCCATGGCCGCGGCGGCCCCGCACCAGAGCTTGGTGCTCTCCGCGCACTCCTCGACCGCGGACAGCGCCTTGGCGACTCCCGGCGGGGTGCGGGAAGCCGCCCGCTGGGTCAGAACGCGATCAGCCTCGAACAGACTCGTCAGCTCCGTCATGAACTGCGGTTATCCCGAACGCCACGAGGTAAAGCAGCCAGACCTTCCGAACCTGCCCGGCATCCGCCGGACGACGGTCATACCTCGTCCAGCCGGCGCAGGTCCTTCTCGGTCCACTTCCTGGTGTCGCGCGGCTGGGTGTAGGGCTCCTCGTGCGGGCACAGACCCCCGGCGATCGCCCGCTGCCGGACGATCTCCGCGTCGAACTCCAGGCCGAGGAGAATCGCCAGATTGCTGATCCACAGCCAGACGAGAAAGACGATGACACCGGCCATGGTGCCGTACATCCTGTTGAACGAGGCGAAGTTGGCGACGTAGAAGGCGAAGGCACCGGACGCGATCATCCAGATGACCAGGGCGAGGAAGCTGCCCGGCGTGATCCACCTGAACCCCTTCACCCTGGCGTTCGGGCTGGTCCAGTACAACAGCGCGATCATGATCGTGACCAGGAGCACCAGGACGGGCCATTTGGCGATCGACCACGCCGTCAGCGCGGTGTCGCCGATCCCGAGGGCCGTGCCGGCCTGGCGGGCCAGGGCACCGGTGAAGACGACCATCAGGGCGCTGACGACGGCGAGCACCAACAGGGCGACCGTCAGCCCGATCCGGACAGGAAGGATCTTCCAGATCGGGCGGCCCTCCGGCATGTCGTAGACACGGTTGGCCGCGCGGATGAACGCGGCCACGTATCCGGAAGCCGACCACACCGCCACGACGATGCCGACGATGGCCATGATCGACCCGATACCCGCGTTGCTCTGCAACTGGGTGACGGCGCCGGTGATGATGTCACGCGCGGCGCCAGGAGTGAACTTCTCGAGATTGTCCAGTATCGCGTCCGTGGCGGACTTGCCGGTGAGTCCGAGCATCGACACCAGGACCAGCAGCGCGGGGAACAGCGACAACAGGCCGTAGTAGGTCAGCGCCGCGGCCCGGTCGGCCAGCTCGTCGTCCCTGAACTCACGCAGGCAGCCTTTCAGCATCGCCGCCCATGCCGTCTTCGGCAGCTTCGTCGGTTTGTCCGGTGCGCGCCGCTCCACCGCGGGGCCGGGACCCACTTCCTCAGGTGGCGGGATGTCCGGTTCGGTTGCGTCGTCGCTGCCGTGGTGCTCTTTCCACCCGGGAAGTTGCGGCTTCATACCCGCCGAGTACCCGTGGGCGTCGGCTCAACCGGGCGGGGATGGCTGGGGCGGAGGGCGCTCGCCCTCACGGGCAGCACCTCGTGCCGGGACGGGCACCCCGGGCCGGCAGCCCGGCGTCAGGCTGCTTCGCCGCGTTGGGCGGAATGCCCGGCCGGACTCCGCTCGGTACGGGACGGGTCGGCGCTGTGCACCAGTCGAAGGTGACGCCTACGCGCGTGTCGGGCCGCCGACGGGCGGGCCGACAGGCGGTCCTCGACACGATCCATGACGTACAGCAGCACACCCAGAGCCGGCAGCAGCAGCAAGGCGACAATGATCACAGCCCAGTTCCCTCCGGTCGGTGACATCCGAGTGCCCGCCCAGGCTCCGTCGGCAGCGGACGAATGTGAAGGTCTGGTGACCACGTGATGTAGGTGGCGCGTGGCCTCCGGGCTCCGTGTGCCGCCCGCGCATGGAACGCGGCGGCGGAAGCATCCGAGGGGGCATGGAGTGCGCGATCTACCGAGAGCAGACGGACGAGTGCGAAACGATCGAGTGCCGGCCGAAGGGCGAAGAATGCCAGGTCGTCCTCGACCGCCTGGCCGCGCTGAAGCCGGACGAGTTCGCCTGGATCAGGATGGACGAACCCGACCAGGACGAGCTGGAGCGACTGGGCGAGTACCTGGACCTGCACCCCCTGGCGATCGAGGATGCCGTCCAAGCACACCAGCGACCCAAGCAGGAGCGCTACGGTGACGTACTTGCGGTCGCCGTGCGGACACTGTGGTTCGTCGAACAGACCGAGGACGTGGAAACCGGCGAGATGATGATCTTCCTCGGTCCGTCCTTCGCGCTGAGCGTCCGGCACGGTGCGGCCGACCCGACGGCGGAGGCTGCCGCCCGGCTGGCGGACGCCCCGCAGATGGCACGCCTCGGACCGGTGAGTGTCCTGCACGCGGTCATCGACGTGATCGTCGACGCCTACGCACAGGCAGCGGCACAGGTCCGCTCGGATCTCACCGAGCTGGAACGGTGCGTGTTCTCGCCCTCCCGCGACGACCTGACGGAGCAGATCTACTCACTCAAGCGGGAGGTCGTGGAGTTCCGCGACGCCGTCCAGCCCCTGGTGCCGGTGGTGCACGACCTCACCACACCGCGGGACGCCTGGCCGCGGCAGATGGTGCCGTACTTCCGCGACGTCGCGGACCACCTCACCCGCACCGACATCGAAGTCCACGCCTTGGACGACCTGCTCGGCTCGGTCCTGGACGCCCATCTGGCGAAGGTGAGCACCTGGCAGAACGACGACATGCGCCGCATCAGCGCGTGGGCTGCCATCCTGGCCCTCCCCACGCTGGTCGCAGGGATCTACGGCATGAACTTCGCCGAAATGCCCGAGCTTAACTGGCGTTACGGCTATCCGTGCGCGCTGGCGGTGATGGCCCTGGGGGCCGGACTGCTGTACCGGGCCTTCCGCCGCAACGGCTGGCTGTGACGCATCGGCCCTGTGCGCGGTGCAGCCGCCGGCCGTGACCGCGACCCACCACGGGCCGGTGACGCCTGGCGTACCGGGAACCTCGGTCAGCGGGCGAAGAAGCCGGCGAGGGAGGAGGCGAGCGCCTCCGGCGCTTCTTCGGCCACGTGGTGTCCGGAGTCGATGCCGTGACCGCGTACGTCCGGTGCCCACCGCCGCCAGATCTTCAGCGGGTCCCCGTACAGCTCTTCGAGGTCGTCCCGGAGCGACCAGAGGATCAGTGCCGGGCACCGGATCCGCACACCGGCGGCGAGGTCGTCCTCCTCGTGCCGCCGGTCGACGGTGAGGCCGGCCCGGTAGTCCTCCAGCATCGCCCGGACCACGGCGGGGTTCCTGGTGGTCGCGCGCCACTCGTCGTGGTTCTCCTGTCCCATGCTCCGCGGGTCGCCGCGATACCAGCTGTCCGGGTCGGCGTTGATGACCCGCTCGGGGATCTCCGGCTGGGCGAAGAAGAACCAGTGCCACCACTGCGTGGCGAACTCCGGCGTGATGCGGGACAGATGTTCGGTGAGGGGCAGGCAGTCGATCAGTGCCACCTGGGAGACCGCGTCGGGATGGTCGAGCGCGAGACGCAATGCGACATAGCCTCCGCGGTCGTGCCCGGCGAGCGCGAACCGGGCATGGCCGAGGGAGTGCATCACCTCGACCACATCACCGGCGACGGCCCGCTTGGAGTGAGCGGCGTGGTCCGCGGTGGGCGCCGGGCCGGTGGAGCGGCCGTACCCCCGGAGATCGGGGCAGACCACGGTGAAACCTCGCCGGACGAGGAGTGGGGCCACCCGATGCCAGGTCGCGGAGGTGCGCGGATGGCCGTGCAGCAGCACCACCGGCGGCCCCTCCCCGCCGTGGCGAACGAGGATCGATGCCTCATCGACCTCGACCTGCCTGACCTCGAAGTCCTCGAACAAGGCCCGAACCTCCCGCTCCCGTCGACGTGTTGTCGGTGGGCGCCGGGCAGCCCCGGGGGACTCACCGGACAGCACAACCCTAGGGGCGCGTGGTGAGTCTTGTGAACGATCACGTGAGCTGCCCCAGGAGGCCTGGGCACTGAAGGACGTCATCGAGGGGAAGTGGGTGAGGTTCAGCGCCAAGGCGATGGAAAAGGCCGTCGCCGAGGGCCAGGAGGCCGAAGGCGGTCCCGCGCCCGCGCCGTTGGCCGAGAGCGCCAAGGTCAAGATGCCGGGTCTGACCGCGCGGCTGCGCGAGGGCGTCAGGACCACGGCTCCGGCCGGGGCCACGAAGCCGGACCTGAACGGCCTCATGAGGGGCTTCTTCGGGGTGCCGACGTTGAACGACGCCGAGTTCGGTGACCGCCGTCCCCGCGACGGGGGCTTCCCTCCGGACGAGATCTGATCGAGCCAAGCGAGGGATAAGGCCCAGTCCCCGGAAAGAGAGTGAAGAAACCAGGGAGATCGGTCGTGTTTTCTTCGCATCGCCGGGCACGAGGAGTGACGGAGGTCGATAACTATGGTTCCCCTGCTTCTCGTTCTGCTTCTGGCTCTGGTCCTCTTCGGTGCGGGATTCGCGCTGAAGGCACTGTGGTGGATCGCCGTCATCGTGCTGGTCGTCTGGTTGCTGGGCTTCGTGATGCGCAGCGCGGACACAGGAGGCCGCAAGGGCCGCTGGTATCGCTGGTAGCCACCGAACCGCTGCCGGCCTGTGGGCCCCGGGATCACCCGGGGCCCACAGGCATGTCCCGTCCCACCTCATGGCAGGCGCCCGGCCGCCGTGGTGGGCGACGGAGCAGACGGCGTCGGTGTGTCCCGCGGGCCGCTTCGACGGCCTCCGGCGACGGGACACAGGCGCCGGGCACGTCGGTCGGGGCGTGGATCCTTCAGGTGAGGTGGTTCGTCCGGGCCGGTTCGGCGTTGCCCGCACCGCGACGCAGGCGGGTGAAGCCTGAGGCACCGTCACCTTTCCGGGGCATGCATGAGGATCTCCGCCGTATCCGGCTGGGTCGGCGGCATCGATGCGCTGGAGGCGAGAGTGATGAACGAACGACCCGGACGGACGGGCCCCCACACCATCAGCGTCCCGGTCCTCATCGTGGGCGGCTCCCTGGTCGGCCTGTCGACCTCGTTGTTCCTGGGTCGGCTGGGAGTACCGCACATGCTGGTGGAGCGCCACGCAGGCACCTCCATCCACCCGCGAGGCCGTGGCAACAACGTCCGCACGATGGAACTGTTCCGGGTGGCGGGTGTCGAGAAGGCGATCCAGGACGCGGCCGCCACCCTGGCCGTCAACCACGGCATCCTGCAGACGCCCACCCTGGTCGGCGACGCGGGCGAGTGGCTGTTCAGGGACATCGACCCGGGTGGTGGGCTGGCCCGCTTCAGCCCGAGTGCCTGGTGCCTGTGCAGCCAGAACGACCTCGAACCGGTCCTGCTCGACCATGCCCGCGAGCACGGGGGCGACCTGCGGTTCTCCACCGAACTGATGTCGTTCGACAGCGACGCCGCCGGAGTGACCGCCGTGGTCAAGAGCCGCGAGACAGGTGAACACACCACCATCCGTGCGGACTACCTCGTCGCCGCGGACGGCCCGCGCAGCCCCGTGCGTGAGCAACTCGGTATCGGCCAGAGCGGCCCCGGCGACCTGTTCCACAACGTCAGCCTCACGTTCCGCTCCCGCCGTCTCGCCGATGTCGTGGGCGACCGTCACTTCATCGTCTGCTATCTGACGAACCCGGAGGCCGACGGTGCCCTGCTGCCGGTGGACAACCGCGAGAACTGGGTCTTCCACGCCCCCTGGCACCCTGAGCGCGGGCAGGCCTTGGAGGAGTTCACGGACGAGCGGTGCGTCGAACACATCCGCCGGGCGGTCGGGGTCCCCGACCTCGACGTGGAGATCACCGGCAGGGCCCCCTGGCACGCCGCTCAGCGCGTCGCCCGCAGCTATCGGTCGGGACGGGTGTTCCTGGCCGGTGACTCGGCTCATGAGATGTCCCCCACCGGCGCCTTCGGTTCCAACACCGGTATCCAGGACGCCCACAACCTGGCCTGGAAGCTGGCCGCGGTGCTCGACGGCTGGGCGGGGGAGGACCTGCTGGACACCTACGACGCCGAGCGCCGTCCCGTCGCCGAGGCCACCAGCGCGCGGGCCGCGGCCCGGTCCGCCGAGCACAGCCACCCCGGATTCGCCGCGCCCCCCGCGGCGGGCGGCGGTGGCCCCCAGAAGGGCATCCTCAACGTCGCCCTCGGCTACCGCTACCCGCAGGGAGCCGTCGTCGGCGCCGACCCTGAAGTCCCGGTGGTGCCGGAGCGCCTCGACCTGACCGGCGGCCCCGGCAGCCGGGCCCCCCACCTGTGGGTACGCCGAGGGGACGAACGGATCTCGACGCTCGACCTCTACGAGCGGTCCCTCGTGCTGCTCAGTGACGCCACTGAGCCGAACGAGTGGCACGAGGCCGCCGTGCGTCTCGCCGACAAGCTGTCCATTCCGCTCAGGTCGTACCGGGTGGGCACCGGAGCTGAGGCCGACCTGGTGCCGGAGGACGCCGCCGACTGGGCGGAGCGCCATGGGACGGGTCCCGGGGGTGCCGTGCTCGTCCGGCCCGACGGGTTCGTCGTGTGGCGGTCGCAGGGACCGGACGCGGATGCCGAGGCGACGCTGCACGAGGTTCTGCGGACCGCTCTGGCAGTCGCCTGATCATCCTGGGGATCCGATCGCCTGGCCGGGGCCGGCTGCGGCGCGATCCGGTCCCGGTCGGGGCGCGCCGGCGGGCGGGATGTCGGCCGCCCCGACCGGGACAGAAGACCGGCGGCGCCGTCTCCCGTGATCGGTGTATGACGAAACCATCGGGACGCGAACATGTGCTCGTCACCTGGGCGGGGGAGTGCGACCGGCAGGCCGAGGACCGCGCGAATCGCCTGCTCCGTCTGGGCACTTCTCGTCCCGGGCGTCCCCGCCCCGTCACTCACCTACGTCGTCCGAGTCGCGCGATGTGCGGAGAGGGCAACAGGATCGAGGAACGCTGACGTCGCACTACTGCGACCGGCGCTCACTTTCCCCTCCGCGAAGGAGATGTGCGCAGGATGACCACCACGTCCGAACAGGTGGCAGGTTCGCGGGCGCGTCAGGCGTCGCACCATGTCTCCCAGTCCGTGTTCGACGGTTCCCGGCTCCGAGTCGTCCTGCTGGTCGACGTCAACGACGGAGCCCAGCAGGAGTTCCTCGAGGCCTACGAACAGTTGTGCAACCAGGTCGCGTCCGTCCCCGGTCACGTCAGCGACCAGCTGTGCCAGTCGATCGAGAACCCCTCCCAGTGGCTCATCACCAGTGAGTGGGAGAGCGCCCCGCCGTTCCTCGCCTGGGTCAACAGCGAGGAACACGTGCGGATGGTGGAGCCGCTGCACAGCTGCGTGCGCGACACCCGGTCGTTGCGCTTCCACGTCGTCCGCGAGACCGGCGGCCCCGCGACGGACGCCGACCGGGCGGACCGCCGGCTCCAGACCGCCCCCAGGATCGGCGACGGTGTGATCCGGCACGCGCTCACCTTCACCGTCAAACCGGGCAGCGAGGAGATCGTCGCCAAGATCCTCGCCGACTACGAGTCGCCCGAGCCGAAGGTCGACGACACCACCCGGCTGTGCCGCACCTCGCTGTTCATGCACGGCAACCGGGTGGTGCGGGCCGTCGAGGTCCGGGGCGACCTGCTGGCCGCGCTGCGTCACGTCGCCCGGCAGCCCGAGGTGCGGGCCGTCGAGGAGGCCATCAATCCCCATCTCGAGCAGGACCGGGACCTCAACGACCCCGAGTCCGCCCGGGTCTTCTTCACCCGGGCCGCACTGCCGGCCGTCCACCATGTGACGGCGGGAGAGCAGAACCCCCAGGCCGAGCGGTACGCCCTGTACTACCCGGCGCGGCCGGAGCGCGGAATGCGGCTGGCCGAACTCCTGGCCCGGCGTGACGAGGCGGCGGCGGACGACCCGCGCAGCCCGGTGCTGCGCAGCACGATCTTCCAGCGCGACGACGTCGTCGTACGGCTGATCGACGTACGCGGCCGACTGCAGGACGCCGACCCCGGCCTCCTTCTCGGTCTGTCCGACACGGCGCAGGTGGCCGAGCTGACGACACTCCTGGAGGACGCGGGCATGGAGGCGCCCGTGTCGAAGGACGGCGGCCTCGACCGCCTCCTCGAACGGGCGCGCATGGATCTCGTCACCGACCGCCGGTCGCCCGACGCCTGACCCGCCATCCAGCGGGAGGGGCGGTGCCTGCCTCTCCCGCGTCGGTGCAGTACCCCAACGGAGGAACGCGTGATCACATCTCGTCCCAACATCGTGAGCCTGAGCGACGTCGAACCCAACCGCCGGCGAGGCGGTGACCTGCGCGCCATGCTCACTCCGGCCGCGGTGGGCGCCACCAGTGGATTCATGGGCGTGGCCCTCATCGAACCCGGCGACCGGATCGGTGAGCACTACCACCCGTACTCCGAGGAGTTCGTGTACGTGGTGTGCGGACAGCTCGAAGTGGACCTGGACGGGGAGCCGCATCCCCTCCAGCCCGAGCAGGGGTTGCTGATTCCCGTCAACATGCGCCACCGCTTCCGCAACGTCGGCAAGGTGGAGGCCCGGCTGGTCTTCCACCTCGGCCCCCTGGCGCCGAGCCCGCCGCTGGGCCACGTCGACACCGAGGAGACGGAAGCCGAGGCCGCGGTGGTGGGAGCGGAGGCGGCCGAGCGACGTCAGGTCCGGTCATGACGAGGCGGGTGGTGGTCACCGGCATAGGCATCGTCGCTCCCGGCGGCATCGGCGTGCCGGCCTTCTGGGATCTCCTGTCGGCCGGGCGCACGGCGACTCGGGCCATCACGTTCTTCGACCCGTCCGGACTGCGCTCGCGGATCGCCGCCGAGTGCGACTTCGACCCCCTGGCCCACGGCCTGGATGTGCGCGACGTGGAACGGTGCGATCGCTACATCCAGTTCGCCCTGGTCGCGGGGGACGAAGCGGTGCGGGACGCGGGTCTCGACCTCGGCGCCGAGGACCCGTGGCGGGTCGGCGTCTCACTGGGCACCGCGGTCGGCGGCACGACCCGGCTGGAGAACGACTACGTCGCGGTCAGCCACGGTGGGCAGCGCTGGGACGTGGACCACCGGGAAGCGGGAGCGCACCTGCAGCGCGCCTTCACGCCCAGCACGCTCGCCTCCACCGTGGCGGAGCGGTTCGGCGCGCGGGGCCCGGTGCAGACCGTCTCCACGGGCTGCACGTCAGGGCTCGACGCGGTCGGGTACGCCTTCCACACCGTGGAGGAGGGCCGGGCCGACGTCTGTATCGCCGGCGCCTCGGACTCGCCGATCTCCCCGATCACCATGGCCTGCTTCGACGCGATCAAAGCCACCTCCTCGAACAACGACGACCCGGCGCACGCCTCGCGTCCCTTCGACGCCGACCGCGACGGATTCGTCATGGGAGAGGGCGGCGCCGTACTCGTCCTGGAGGAGCTCGAGCACGCCAGGGCCCGCGGCGCCCAGGTGTACTGCGAGCTCGGCGGCTACGCCACGTTCGGCAACGCCTACCACATGACCGGCCTCACCAGCGAGGGCCTGGAGATGGCCCGCGCCATCGAGGACGCCCTCGACCACGCACGGCTCGACCCCACCGCGATCGACTACGTCAACGCGCACGGATCGGGCACCAAGCAGAACGACCGCCATGAGACGGCCGCGGTGAAACGGGTGCTGGGCCCGCACGCCTACGAGACGCCGATGAGTTCCATCAAGTCGATGGTGGGCCACTCCCTGGGCGCCATCGGAGCGATCGAACTCGTCGCCTGTGTGCTGGCCCTGGCCCACCAGGTGGTACCGCCGACCGCGAACTACCGGACACCCGACCCCGAGTGCGACCTGGACTACGTCCCACGCGTCGCCCGCGAGCGCAAGCTCGACAGCGTGCTCTCGGTGGGCAGCGGATTCGGCGGCTTCCAGTCCGCGGTGGTCATGAACCGGCCGAGGGAGAAGACACGATGAGCGAACCTCGCCCAGGGCGCGCGGTCGTCACGGGAATCGGTGTGATCGCGCCCAACGGAGCCAGTACCGAGACCTTCTGGAAGTCCACCAGGGAAGGCATCAGCGTCCTGGACCGGGTCACGCGTGAGGGCTGTGAGCATCTGCCGCTGCGGGTCGCGGGCCAGGTGCGCGACTTCGACCCGTCGGCGGCGATCGAGGAACGCTTCCTGGTCCAGACCGACCGGTTCACACACTTCGCGATGGGCGCGGCCGACCTCGCGCTGGACGATGCCCAGCTCCACCGGGCCGAGACCGACGGCGCCCCGTACTCCGTGGGCGTGGTCACCGCGGCCGGCTCCGGCGGCGGCGAGTTCGGGCAGCGTGAGCTCCAGCGGCTGTGGGGCAAGGGCAGCCGCTTCGTCGGGCCCTACCAGTCCATCGCCTGGTTCTACGCCGCCAGCACGGGCCAGATCTCCATCCGCCGCGGCTTCAAGGGGCCCTGCTCGGTCGTCGCCGCCGACGAGGCCGGCGGCCTGGACGCCCTCGCTCACGCGGCGCGCGCCGTGCGGCGCGGCACCGATGTGATCGTGGCCGGGGCGACCGAGGCGCCGATCGCCCCCTACTCGGTCGTCTGCCAACTCGGCTACGAGGAACTCAGCACGCTCGACGACCCGGTCCGCGCCTACCGCCCGTTCACGTCCGCGGCCTGCGGGTTCGTGCCCGCGGAGGGCGGAGCCATGGTCGTGGTGGAGGCGGAGAGCATGGCCCGGGAAAGGGGCGTGCGGGTGCGGGCCCACCTGGCCGGGCACGCGGCGACGTTCACGGGCGCCTCCCGCTGGGAGGAGTCCAGGGAAGGACTCGCCCAGGCCGTCCGGGGAGCTCTCGCGGAGGCCGACTGTGCCCCCGAGGAGATCGACGTGGTCTTCGCCGATGCCCTCGGCGTGCCGGAGGCGGACCGCGCCGAGGCCCTGGCCATCGCCGATGCTCTCGGCGCCCACGGCACCCGGGTGCCCGTCACGGCGCCGAAGACCGGGATCGGCCGGGGCTACTGCGCGGCGCCGCTGATGGACACCGCGGCGGCGGTGCTGTCGATGGAGCACGGCCTGATCCCGCCCACCCCCAACGTCTTCGACATCTGCCACGACCTCGACCTCGTGACCGGCCGTGCCCGGACCGCCGAGGTACGCACGGCGCTGGTGCTGAGCCGCGGACTCATGGGGTCGAACTCGGCGCTCGTGCTGCGGCACGGCGCCACCGGCGTCTCGTCCTGAGGCGCAGAGGAACAACAGAGGAAGGGAATGGCATGACGGACCGCATCACTGTGGAAGAGCTGGCCGAACTCATGAAGAAGTGCGCCGGTGCCCACGTCACCCCGGAGGAACTCCGGCGCGACGGGGCGGCCTTCGAGTCCATGGGCGTCGACTCACTGGGCCTGCTGGGCATCGTGGGCGAGCTGGAGAACCGGTACGGCACGCCGATGCCCACCGACGCCGAACGCTCCAAGACGCCTCGGCAGTTCCTCGACCTCGTCAACAGTGCCCTGATGGCAGGAGCATGAGATGGCCGGACACACGCAGAACGAGATCACCATCGCGGCACCCCTGGACCTGGTCTGGGACGTGACCAACGACCTGGAGAACTGGCCGCAGTTGTTCAGCGAGTACGCCTCCGTCGAGATCCTCTCCCGGGAGGGCCGCAGGACGACCTTCCGGCTGACGATGCACCCGGACGAGAACGGCACCGTGTGGAGCTGGGTCTCCGAGCGTGAGCCGGACCGCGAGACACTCACCGTCAAGGCCCGCCGGGTCGAGACGGGTCCCTTCGCCCACATGGACATCCACTGGCGGTACGAGGAGGTACCGGCCGGCACGCGCATGGTCTGGACGCAGGACTTCGCGATGAAGCCGGACGCGCCGGTCGACGACGCGTGGATGACGGACAACATCAACCGGAACTCGAAGGTGCAGATGGGCCTGATCCGCGAGCGTATCGAGAAGATCGCCGCCGAGCGCGGTGCCAGCCCCGGTCTGACCGACTGAGCCGGACGGAGAACAGACCCATGCACCAAGCTCTGATCGTCGCCCGGATGGCACCGGGATCGGCTCCCGACATCGCCAAGGTGTTCGAGGAGTCCGATCGCGGGGAGCTGCCGCACCTCGTCGGCGTGACCCGGCGCAGCCTCTTCCAGTTCGGCGATGTGTACATGCACCTGATCGAGTCCGAGCGTGAGCCCGGGCCCGCCATCGCCAGGATCACCGGGCACCCCGAGTTCCGGGACGTCAGCGAGCGGCTGTCCGCGTACGTCAGCGCCTACGACCCCGACACCTGGCGTTCCCCGAAGGACGCCATGGCGCAGCGCTTCTACCTCTGGGAGCGCGAGCCGGCCGGCTGACCACCGCCGGCACTCGACGGCCGCCGGGTCCGCAGCGTCGCGGACCCGGCGGCCGTCGGTCTGCCCGCAGCGGGAGTCCCGGGATCACCGGGTCCCACGGGGCGCGGTCGAATCAGCCGGGGATGTGGCAGTCGAACGCGTGCAGGTAGGGGTTGACCGGGCTGATGTCGTCGATGACCAGGCCCGCCTCGGTGAGCCGGTGGACCATGCTCTGGGTGGTGTGCTTCGCCCCGCCGACGTTGAGGAGAAGCAGCAGGTCCATCGCGGTGCTGAACCGCATCGACGGCGAGTCGTCGACGAGGTTCTCGATGACCACCACCCGCGTCCCGGGGCCGCCGGCCTCGCGGACGTTGCGCAGGGTGCGGGCCGTGCTCTCGTCGTCCCACTCCAGGATGTTCTTGATGACGTAGACGTCGGCCTTCACCGGGACGGCCGTCCGGACGTCGCCGGGCACCACGTCGGCACGGTCTGCGAGGTCGCCGCCCGCACGCAGTCTCGGCACGGCGTTCTCCACCACCCGGGGGAGGTCGAGCAGCGTCCCGCGCATGCCCGGGTACTTGTCGAGCAGGCTGGCCACCACGTGCCCCTGGCCGCCGCCGATGTCGGCGACCGACGCGCATCCCGTGAGGTCGAGGAACTCCGCGACGTCGCGAGCCGACTGCACGCTGGAGGTCGTCATGGCGCGGTTGAAGATGTCGGCCGACGCCGGCGCGTCCTCGTTGAGATAGGGGAAGAACTCCTTGCCGTACAGGTCCTCCACCACGTTGCGGCCGGTGCGCACCGCCTCGTCCAGCTTCGGCCAGACGTCCCAGGTCCACGGCTCGGTGCACCACAGAGAGATGGCGCGCAGACTGTCGGGGTCGTCCTCGCGCAGCAGCCGGGAGACGTCGGTGTGCGCGAACGTCCCGTCCGGGCGTTCGGCGAAGACGCCGTAACAGGACAAGGCCCGCAGGAGTCGTCGCAACGGGCCGGGTTCGGTCTTCACCGTGGCCGCGATGTCCTCCACGGCCATCGGGCTGTCACCGAGGGCGTCGGCGACGCCCAGCCGGGCGGCCGCGCGGAGGGCGGCGGCACATGCCGCCCCGAACGCGAGCTCCCGCAGCCGCATGGACGGCGGAGGAGCGGGCTGAGTGGTCGTCATGTGCCGCCTTTCTACTTGCATTCCACGTGGGTCATGTGAAGCACGAGGGTGTCCGCGTGGTCGTGGCAACCCTCAGGTTCGCGCAGCTCGACGGTGGGCGCTCAGCACAGGCCGACGGGCTCGGACGACAGGCAGGAGTTGCCTTGGAACGTGTTGTTCTTGCCGGGGTCGGTATTGACCAGGTCCGCCGGGGAGTTGCCCTGCAGCAGGTTGTCGCTGATCCGGTTCCGCTCGCTGGGCGTGCCGACGAAGCTTTTGAACACGACGATGCCGCCCGACAGCGGCGACGTGCCGATGTTGTCCCGGATCTCGTTGCGGGTGATCAGGTTGTCGTCGGTGCCGGTCAGGACGATGCCCGAGCCCTGCAGGGCGTCCAGCCGGGCGGTCTTCGGGCAGGACTTGTTGTTGCGCTCGATGCGGTTCTCGCGCACGGTCACGAGGCCGGCCTTGGGCTTGTTCTCGTCGCCGACGACGAAGAGACCCGCGCAGTTGCCGGTGAGGTGGTTGCCCGCGACGGTCAGGTTGCGCAGCCGGCGGACGGTGACACCGATCCGGTTGCCCTCCAGCCGGTTGCGCTCCACCACCGTGCCCCCGGTCTCCGCGGCTCCCTCCTCTTCCGTCACCGTGTTGGCGAGGAAGAGGCCGGCGTCGCCGTTGTCCCGGGCGATGTTGCCGCGGAACACACCACGGGCCGAGCGCTCCGAGGCGATGCCCCACACCCCGTTGCCGACCGCGGCGACGTTGCGCACGGTCAGCTCGTCGGCCGCATGGGCGTGCACGCCGGTCTTGCGGAAGCCGGTCACCGTCAGGGAGACGATGGTGACACCGTCGACGGTGTGGTCCTTCGTGCCCGTGACGCAGATGCCGTTCCCGGCCGCGGCGCAGTTGTCGGCGGCCTTCCCGGTGCCCGATCCGTCGCGGGCCGCGCTCGGGTCCGCCCCGGGCCGGAGCACCGTGCCGTGGCCCATGCCGCGCAGGGTGATTCCGGGCGTGGCCACGGTGACGCTTCCGCGGTGGGTGCCGTACGCCAGCAGCACGGTGTCTCCCGGCCGGGCGGCGTCCACCGCCTTCTGGATCGATTCCCCGGGTCTCACCAGATGGAGCGTGTGGGCGGCGGTCGACGGAACGGCGCCGAGGCCCGTCCCGAGCAGTGCGGCCGCGCACGACAGGTATGCGATATGGCATTTGTTCATACCGCGCAGGGTATGTCCGTGAAGGGCGTGAACCAGTGATATGGGCCATCCGGTGGCGTGGCCCTACGAGGACGTACCGGGCCGGGCCGTGTGGTCGGGGTGTCCACCGGTGCGCCGCTCTTCCTTCAGCTCGGCCTCGTACAGGTGGTCCTTCCCGTCGGCCAGTTCCTGACGGGCCTTCCTTTCCGCGGCTTTGAACGGCTCGTAGTACGTGTCGTTGTAGGCCTCGATGATCTGGAAGGTCCAGTGCCCCGGAATGACGTTGCGGCCCAGGATGTCGTGCCGGACCCGTTCCGCCCATTCGGGGTGCCCGGCCTCGCGCAGAAGGCCCACCGCGCGGTCCAGCTCGAAGTCGGCCCCGCCGGTGAGTTGGTGGAAGGCGTAGAGGTGGCCTCGCGCGCGCTCGGTCGTCTCCAGGGCCTTGGACAGGGCGCCCAGGGCTCGCACGGTGGTGTCGGTCATGCCGGGCGGGCGGCGGTGGGTCGCGTCGGGTCCCTCGTGGTGATCACTCATGTAGGACTGAATGCCCTGCCGGCGGCCGCCCGCATCACCCGCATTCGGGCGATGCCGCATCCGCGCCCCCGGACACCGGCCGCCCCGTGAGTGCATCCGGCGTACGGGGTGGCCCAGAACGGTGGGTGAGGGTTCGGGACGACGTCCCGTTCGAGTGCCTGCCGACACGAGGGATACGGGAGGCGGCGCACTCCCGGGCCCCCGCGCGGCGGCGCGGAGGGCCCGGTCCGCAACACGCCGCGGCGGGCACCGTCGACGCCGGCCCGCCGTGACGCCCACGCGGAGCACCCCGGGCCGCGCGTCGCCGGGCCCGGCGTCCGCTCAGCGGCGGTGTTCGCCGAGCAGCGTGCACACCGCGTTCTCCTCGGTCACCGCGGGTCCAGGGGCGAGGGCGTCGAGGCCGAACAGTGCGCCGGAGTCGTCGTCCGGGCTGCCGGACGGGTGGTGCATGAGTGCTCTTCCGCAGGAATCGGGGCCAAGGATGAAGGGATTCGATTCCCGTCACTCAACTGTACGAGGGGGCGTGGCTGAGGGCCGGGAACAGCGGGGCGCGTGGGTTCCGCCCCCGAGGGAACCCGTCGCTGTGACAGACCCATGACGAGAGCGGGGTGACCGCAGATGTCGAATCCACAGCAGCCGGAACAGCGACGCAGCGGCAAGGGTGGCGCGACACCGCAGGACAGTGCCGACATCAAGGCCGGGCAGGACCGGACCGAAGGCGCCCGGGCCCATGGCCAGGACAAGGGTGACAAGGGTGGCGGCGAAGGCGGAGGCGTGCCGCCGGACCAGCGGCCGGAGCACCCCTGACGACAGGGCATGAAGCCGGTCGGATCGGTGCTGAGCCCGGCCAGCGTCCTCAGCTGTCGTGCTGCGGCCGCACTGAGAAGGGCCGCCAGTTGTGCTGCGACCTCACCGACCGAAGGGCCGCCGGGTGTGTCCTGGCGGCCCTTCGGCGTGGGTGCTGCCCGCTGCGACGGCCGGAGCGCCCACCGCAGGGAGGGGAGCCCGCGCCGGACGCGGCGATCGTTACGCTCCGCGCGAGCTCCGCCACGGGTCAGCCGCCCGGCCGGACGACCGCGCGGACGCAGCCGTCGCTCTTCTCCCTGAACATCTCGTAGGCCCGCGGCGCCTCCTCCAGGGAAACCGTGTGGGTCGCCAGATGGGAGGTGCTCAGTTCATCGGCCGCCAATCGGTCCGGCAGCATCGGGATGATAGCTGCCCGTGCTGCTGGCGCCCCGGATCGTCAGGCCCTTGTTGATCACCGCGCCCAGTGGGAACGTGTCGACGACCCCGGCGACGACGCCGAGGACGAAGACGCCCGGTGAGCGCTGCGGCGGCCGTCACGCCGAGACCGGAACGCGCCTGGGTTTCCTGCTGCGGGAACTCCGTACCGTCCGGCAGGGCCGCCCGCCGGACAGGGATACGGGTGCCTCCCGCGAAGGTGCGTGGGGTCATCTGGGCGGTCTCCCGGCACGGGGGCGCGTCACCGTGAGCGCCCGGTGCGCGGCCGGTACCCCGCTTCCGGAACGCAATCGTGCCCCGTACGCGAGGCCCCGGAGGGTTGCGGCCGGTCGGATCGGGAACACCTCGCGCTGTCCGGAACGGCCCCGGTGACCGAAGGCCGTGGCCATGAACGCACGCCGCACCACGGTGGTGGCCGCGTTTCCGGCCGGTGCCGACGGGCACTCGCCGCGCCATGAATCAGAGTCGTCCACCGATCGCTGACAGCTCGCTCGCTCTCCTGGCCAAGGGATACGCATGGCTGCCCGACCGGAGGCGCCGCACCGACGCCCCACTTGTGCGCACCCGGCTCATGGGACAGCAGGCCGTCGCCCTGCACGGCCCCGAGGCGGTGCGGTTCTTCTACGACGAGCGGCATGTGGAGCGCCGGACAGCGCTGCCCGGGCCGGTGCTGAGCACGCTGTTCGGGCACGGAGCCGTGCACACCCTGGACGGGCGGGACCACCGCGTGCGCAAGGAGATGTTCCTGTCCCTCCTCACCGGGGCGGAGGCGGTCGCCGGTCTGGTGGACCGCGTCGCATCGGAGTGGGACGAGGCGGTGGAGTCGTGGCCCGGCCGTCGGGTCGTGCTGTTCGACGAGACGAGCCGCATCCTCACCAAGGGCGTGTGCCAGTGGGCCGGACTCGTCGTCGAGGACCCCGGCCCCCTGGCCCGGGACCTGGTCGCCATGGTCGACGGTTTCGCCACGCCCGGGCCGCGCCACTGGCGGGCACGCCGGGCCAGGGCCCGCTGCGAGGCCTGGCTGGGACGTCTGGTCGAGGACGTACGGACGGGCGCCGTCGCGGCGCCGGCCGGGTCGGTACTGGAGGGGGTCGTCCGGCACCGGGACGCCGACGGCGGGCTCCTCGACCCGCACACGGCCGCGGTCGAACTGCTCAACGTCATCCGCCCGACCGTCGCCGTGTGCTGGTTCGTCACCTACGCCGGTCACGCGCTGCGCCGTAGGCCGGACCTGCGGGAGCGCCTGCTCGGCGACGACCCCGCCCACGCCGTGGCCTTCGCCCACGAGCTGCGGCGCTTCTACCCCTTCGCTCCCTTCGTGGGCGGCCGGGCCGTCACCGACCTCGAGTGGCAGGGCGAACCGATCCCGTCCGGCACGATGGTTCTGCTCGACCTCTACGGGCAGAACCACGACCCCGCCCTCTTCAAGGATCCGTACGCCTTCGAACCGCAGCGCTTCCTGGCGAGGCCGCCCGAGGGCGATGAACTGATCCCGCAGGGAGGCGGCGACCGCGACACCGGTCACCGCTGTCCGGGCGAGGACGTCACGATCGCGCTGCTGCGAGCCCTCGGGCCACGCCTGGCCCGCCTGGAGTACGACGTACCCGAACAGGACCTGCGCATCCCGCTCAACCGCATGCCGGCCCGCGTCCGCAGCGGCTTCCTCATGGACGTCGTCCGGCTGCCGGTGCCCGCGCACGCGTCTGCGCGGACGGCATCGTAAGGACGAACCCGCCCCGGCCCGGTCGGCCGGGGCGGGACCCCAGGCCGACCGGACCGGCTCCCACAGCCCGGTCCGGGGACATCCGCGTCGTGTGAGGCGGCGGCTGAGGCGGGGCAGACACACGGTCGCACGGCCGCGCCGCGCGGGTACGGGGTCCAGCGGCCCTCCGGCCCGGGGTCCGGATCTGCGCGTGCCTGAGCGTGCGGCTCGTGTGGCGCTGTCCGCGGGGCACCCGTGCCTGTGCGGCTCGGGGTCTGGATCTGCGCGTGGCTGAGCGTGTGGCTCGTGTGGCGCTGTCCGCGGGGCCCGCGCCCGCGCGGCTCCCTTCAGACTTCCGCCCGCTCTTGCTCCGCCGTGCCGCCCGGGTCGTACCCGTCAAGTGCCGGCCGGGAGCCTCATCCGCCGCCGTCCGGCGGCCACGGCCACTCCCGCCAGTGTGGCCGCGACGGCGGTCCTGCGGATCGCGGTACGCCGTCGGCCGCCCCAGCCTCCGTGCACCGCCCCTTCCCCCGGGGCCGGGACGTGCAGTGTGCCGTGCGTGGCCGGGGCCTCCTCGTCGTGGGACAGATGGGTCTGGTCCGTCTGTCGCGCCATGGCCCGTTCCGTGAGTCCCGGCGCCATCCGCGACTGACGCACCAGCGCCCGGCCGGCGTGCCCGACCACCACTTCGCGATGCGGTCGGCGGACGAGACGCACCACAGCCCGGGCGACTCGCTCGGGGGAGTAGACGGGCGGCATGGCCACCACCTTGCGCCCGGTGTAGTTGGCCGCCTGTTCGAAGTGCGGGGTGTCGATGGTGGCGGGCAGTACCGTGCAGATGTGAATGCCCTTCACCCCCTCCAACCGGAGCTGCTGTCGAAGGCTTGAGCCGAGTCCGCGTACGGCATGCTTGGACATGCCGTACGGGTGGCTGTACGGCTGCGCCACGGCACCCACGATGCTGGATATGTTGATCAACGTGCCGGTGCCCTGCTCGCGCATCACCGGCAGAGCCGCTCGGGCCCCGTGGACGTAGCCCATGACGTTGACGTCCAGGACCTTGCGGAAGTCCTCCAGGGGCACGTCCTCGAAACGGCCGAAGGCGTTGACGGCCGCGTTGTTGACCCAGACGTCGATCCGGCCGAACTCCTCCACCGCACGTCGCGCCAGGTCCTCGACCGCCTTGACGTCCGTCGTGTCGGTCGGCGCGACCAGGGTCCGCGCCCCGCGATGCTTTGCGCACTTCTGGGCCGTGGCTTCCAGCGCCTCCTCGCGTCGCGCGGCCAGCACCACGGCGCAGCCCTTGCGCGCGAAAGCCACCGCCGTGGCCCGTCCGATCCCGCTGGACGCCCCGGTCACCACCACCACGTGGTCTCGCAAGCGCATCCCGAACCTCCTCACGTCTGTCCGAGCCGGGCGCTCGTGCCCGCCTTCGCGGCGGATCGAGTACCCGGCAGAGCCGAGTCACCGCCTCTGTCGCCGCCGCTTCCGGGAGAGGGAGCCTGTGCCGGCGAGCCAGGATGGCGCTTCGATATCTGTGTCCGCCGGGTCAGAATTTGACGAACCGGGCAGGCAGCTTTATTGCGGTGTTGATCCGGCGGAGATCTTTACATGTACCCGGGCCGTTTCAGCGTGCTACTGTCGTTGTCAGTTGCAGTTGTGGTTCCCGAATTTCACATGCTCCTGACCGGCCTTCGGGTCGCTGGAAGCGCATTTGTTTTCCGGTCTTTTTCCGGGCGGGGTCATCATCGCGGCGACACGGTGTCCGTACAGTGCGGGCGCCGATGCACTGCCCCAAAGGAGATTGACATGGCTACTGGTACCGTGAAGTGGTTCAACGCGGAAAAGGGTTTCGGCTTCATCGAGCAGGAGGGTGGCGGCGCTGACGTGTTCGCCCACTACTCGAACATCGCCGCCCAGGGCTTCCGCGAGCTGCTGGAGGGCCAGAAGGTGAACTTCGACATCACGCAGGGCCAGAAGGGTCCGCAGGCCGAGAACATCGTTCCCGCCTGACGCTGACTGTCGCGTACGTGCAGCTGGGGCCCGCATCCTTCGGGGTGCGGGCCCCAGCTGCGTGTTTTACCGCAGTGCTCCCCTACCGGACACCCCGGAATCGGAGACACGCCGTAGCCGAGGTCCACTCGGTTTCGATTGTGCAGTTCGGTCATTCTTGCGTTTCTCCGTGCTCATCGCTGCGGAAATTCCTTGACTGCGCCGCATCGAGGAAGGTTCCGCATGAACCGCACAGACCCGAACGACCGCTTCACCCCCGCCCGTGGCGAAAGTGCCGCCCCCGGGAAAAGCAGCGGGCGATTCGCCACCGCGGCTTCGAGCCGCCGCCCGATCCGCTCCGGTGCCCCCGGCCGCCGTCCCGCACCGGTGCAGGGCGAGTTCGCCCTCCCCACGACGATCACCCCGGCGATGCCCGCCGCGGCGAGCTTCGCCGATCTCGACATGCCCGGGGAACTGCTGGCCGAACTCGGCCGGCAGGGCGTGACCGTGCCGTTCCCGATCCAGGGTGCGACCCTTCCCAACTCCCTCGCCGGACGCGACGTCCTCGGCCGAGGACGTACCGGTTCCGGCAAGACCCTCGCCTTCGGGCTGGCCCTGCTGGCCCGCACGGCTGGGCAGCGTGCCGAGCCCCGGCAGCCGCTGGGGCTGATCCTCGTGCCGACACGTGAACTCGCGCAGCAGGTCACCGACGCGCTCACGCCGTACGCCCGAGCCCTTAAGCTGCGTCTGGCCACGGTCGTGGGCGGCGTGTCGATCGGCCGTCAGGCGAGCGCGCTGCGCGGCGGTGCCGAGGTCGTCGTCGCCACCCCGGGACGTCTGAAGGACCTCATCGAGCGTGGTGACTGCCGACTGGACCAGGTGCGCGTCACCGTGCTCGACGAGGCGGACCAGATGGCTGACATGGGCTTCATGCCGCAGGTCACCGCCCTTCTCGACCAGGTGCGCCCCGGAGGGCAGCGCATGTTGTTCTCCGCGACGCTCGACCGCAACGTCGACCTGCTGGTGCGCCGGTACCTGAGCGACCCGGTCGTACACTCCGTCGATCCGTCCGCCGGCGCCGTCACGACGATGGAGCACCACGTGCTCCAGGTCCACGGCGCCGACAAGCACGCGGCCACCACCGAGATCGCCGCACGCGACGGCCGGGTGCTCATGTTCCTCGACACCAAGCACGCCGTCGACCGCCTCACCGAACACCTTCTGGCCAGCGGAGTGCGGGCCGCCGCCCTGCACGGCGGCAAGTCCCAGCCCCAGCGCACCCGCACCCTGACGCAGTTCAAGAGCGGACACGTCGGCGTGTTGGTCGCCACGAACGTCGCCGCACGCGGCATCCACGTCGACCACCTCGACCTCGTCGTCAACGTCGATCCCCCGACCGACCACAAGGACTACCTCCACCGCGGCGGCCGCACGGCCCGCGCCGGCGAGTCCGGCAGTGTCGTCACCCTCGTCATTCCGCATCAGCGCCGCGCCATGGCCCGCCTCATGGCCACGGCCGGCATCGTCCCGCAGATCACCCAGGTCAGCTCCGGCGATGAGGCCCTGCACCGCATCACCGGCTCCCGGACGCCCTCCGGCGTCCCCGTCGTCATCGCCGCACCGGTCGTCGAACGCCCCAAGCGCGGCGCCACCACCCGCGGTCGGCGCAGCCCCGCCTCCGCGGCACGGCGTGCGTCCGCACAGCGGTCCACGGGCGTCGCGGCAGCGTAGAACCGTCCAGAACCGTCCAGATCAGGAAGCCGACGCCCCCAGGAGGCACCTCTTGACGCCGACCCGAACGCAGCACCACGCGATCAACGCCGACCTGCCGCACAGGATGGCGGCCGATGCCATGGAGGCGGCCGGTCCGCAGGTCTGGGACGACATGACCGTGGAGGTGGCGCTGTCCGTCATGGCAGCCGCCCGCTCGGGTCATCTCGTCGTCTGTGACGAGGACGGCCAGTGCACGGGCATGGTCACCCACGCCCGGCTGACCGACGTCTGCGACGGCCTCGGATACACCGACCGGGTCCGGCTGCGCGACATCGTCGGTGACGACGAGTCCTTCGCCACGCCGCTCACCACCATTGCCGACGCCGAGCGCACGATGCGCCACCGGCGGCTCGGGGCCCTGCCCGTGGTCGACGAGCACGGCAACGCCCTGGGCGTGCTCGCCCTCTCACACTGAACCGCCTGAACCTGGGCGGCTCTCGACCCTCTCCCCCCTTCTCCCTGTGAGGCATCATGCGCTGCGTCATCGCCCGTTTTCCGTTCGACCTGACCAAGAACGGCGTGCTGGAATCGATGAAGGGTGTCAAGCCCGAGCCGGTCGTCGGCGACTCCGTCATCGTCGGGCGGCGGCACTACCCGGCCAAGCAGGTCGGCCGTGTGATCACTCGTCAGGATCCCCGCGACTTCAGCACGGGCGAGGTGCTGCGGGCCATGACGCAACTGGGCTTCACCTGCCGCACCCTTCCCAAGGCCGCGCCCACGAGGCTCGTCGATCCGCTCCAGCGGGCTTCCGCGATGCTCGGCGGCTCCGAGTCGGCGTGACCTCCACGCCGGCGGCACCCGTCCTCCATCAGGTGAACCGTCATGCCGCCGAACGGGAACGCACCTTCGCCGGCTCCGACGCATGCGCGGGACCGTCGATGACACGGCGTGGTGATGCGTTCGGTGGGAGGTCCCCGTCTTCGGCCGGTCGCCCCCATAGCGTGGGCGGCAGCCATCGAAGGGAGGCCGCCATGCCGGACCAGCCGATGCGTCCGCTGGGCACGGCGATGCGGGAGGTCACGTTCCCGGACCAGTCCCGCGGGATCATCCTGGTGCAGGCGGGAACGCCGCAGGACGAGGCCGATGTCATGGCCGCACTCGTGTGGGCCGAGCTGCGGAAGGGCTAGTGCCGCGGCAGGCAACGTTTGCCCGTCAAGGAGCGGCGTCCGGTGCGTGCTCTCGGCGTGCCGGGTGCAAGCCCTCGTACTGGGTGTA
>NZ_JBEOSZ010000018.1:0-16687 GCF_040303285.1 Streptomyces sp. NPDC096046
CTGGCGTTGACTTTTGGCACGCTGTTGAGTTCTCAAGGAACGGTCGCTTCCTTTGTACTCACCCTCTCGGGCTTTCCTCCGGGCTTCCCTTCGGTCTTGCGTTTCCGACTCTATCAGATCCTTTTCGATCCGATTCCCTGTCGGCGGGATGTGCCGTTCGGCCCGGGCTTTCGCTCGTCGGCCTTTCGACATTCACTACGTTAGCCGATTCCTCGTCCGACTCATAATCGAGTCCGTCGGTGTCGAATTCAGACATGCGGGCACGCTGAATTCGCCCCTGTTGAGGGGAGTCGCTGAGTAGTGGTTTGGCCGTTTCCGGTTGTTGGCGATAGCCATACCCGGCTCAACGGCTCGGACTACATTACGCACCCTGGCGGGGCGCGTCAACTTCGGCGACGCCTGGGCGCATGGGCGCGATACGGGCTCACCGTCGGGTCGTTGGCCACCCAGAAGCGCCAGGGGTGCACGGCCCCATCACCGCCGACACCGGTGCGGGGGCCGTTGAGTACCTGGTCGGAGGGCACAGGGGTGCCGGACAGGATGCGCAGCGGGGTGTCCTCGGTGGTGCACGCGTCCGTGCCGTCCAGGGAGCGGTCCACGTTCAGGGCCGTGGCGAGCCGGGCCGGGCCTTTGGCCAGTTCCTTGTCGTTGCGGGCCGAGAGTCGACGGGTGCGGGCCAGCTCGGCGCCCTCGATGATCTCGCCGGCGCGGAGCAGGACGGCACTCGCCCTCCCCTCGGGGCCGCAGACCAGGTTCATGCAGAACCACATGCCATAGGTGAAGTAGACGTACACATGGCCGGGCGGACCGAACATCACGCCGTTGCGGGCCGTGCGGCCGCGGAAGGCGTGGGAGCCGGGGTCGACGGCACCGTCGTAGGCCTCGACCTCGGTGAGGCGGAGGGCGATCGGACCGTCCGGGGTGCTGCGTACCAGGATGCGGCCGAGCAGATCGGGGGCGACATCGAGGACGGGCCGGTCGAAGAACTCCCTGGGCAGGGGCGTACGGTCGGGGGTCGCG
Organism: Streptomyces sp. NPDC096046; assembly: GCF_040303285.1. NCBI lineage: Bacteria > Bacillati > Actinomycetota > Actinomycetes > Kitasatosporales > Streptomycetaceae > Streptomyces > Streptomyces sp. NPDC096046. The sequence continues at coordinate 1,021 of NZ_JBEOSZ010000018.1, forward strand.
ATCATGCCGTCCGAGGGTACTGGAGACGAACGGTGCGGCGGGGTGGCCGTCGGTCACCGGGCTTGCCAGGGTGGGGCATGGAACCGGCCACGGCCGGATCGCGTTTGTAGGGATCAGGGATTCACCCGTAGTGGGCGAGAGGGAGAGACATGGCGTTCAAGAAGCTGCTCGCGAGCCTGGGGGCCGGCGGGGCTTCGGTCGAGACGGTGCTGCACGAGGTCAACGTCGTCCCGGGCGGGGTCGTCCAGGGTGAGGTACGGATCCAGGGCGGTTCCGTCAACCAGCAGATCGAGGGGCTCTCGGTCGGGCTGCAGGCCAAGGTCGAGGTGGAGAGCGGCGACCAGGAGTACAAGCAGGACATCGAGTTCACGAAGTCCCGGCTGGGCGGGGCGTTCGAGCTCCAGGCGAACGCGGTGCACGCGGTGCAGTTCGGTCTCGAGATCCCGTGGGAGACGCCGATCACGATGATCGACGGTCAGGCCCTGCGCGGTATGAACATCGGGGTGTCGACCGAGCTGGAGATCGCGCGTGCGGTGGACTCCGGTGACCTGGACCCCGTCAACGTGCACCCGCTGCCGGCGCAGAAGGCGATCCTGGACGCGTTCCTCCAGCTGGGCTTCCGCTTCAAGAACGCGGACATGGAGCGCGGGGTGATCCGGGGTACGCGGCAGCGGTTGCCGTTCTACCAGGAGATCGAGTTCTACCCGCCGCAGCAGTACCGCGGGCTGAACCAGGTCGAGCTCAGCTTCGTGGCCGACCAGCGGGCCATGGACGTGGTGCTGGAGATGGACAAGAGGCCGGGCCTGTTCAGCGAGGGCAGCGACACCTTCCGGTCCTTCCAGGTGGGTCTCGACGACTACCAGGGGACCGACTGGACCGCGTACCTCAACCAGTGGCTCTCCGAGGTCGGCAGCAAGCGCAACTGGTTCTAGGGGGCAGGCCCTAGGCTCGGGGGCGACTGCAGGAAACGATCAGGAGGTACCGAGGTGACCGAGCTCAAGCGGCGGCCGCTCCCCCACGACTTCCATCCGCCCGTCGCGTCGTTCACGGTGACGAGCGAGGACGTCACGGAAGGCGCGGCGCTCAAGGACGCTCAGGTCTACGCGGCCGGCAACACCTCTCCGCAGCTGCGGTGGGAGGGCTTCCCGCCCGGGACCAAGAGCTTCGCCGTGACCTGCTACGACCCCGATGCCCCGACGGGCAGCGGCTTCTGGCACTGGGTGCTGTTCGACATCCCGGCGTCGGTGACCGAGTTGCCGGTGGGTGCGGGCAGTGGCACGTTCGAGGGTCTGCCGGACGGCGCGATCCACGCTCGTAACGACTACGGCGGCAAGGAGTTCGGCGGGGCCGCTCCGCCGCCCGGGGACGGGCCGCATCGATATGTGTTCACGGTGTACGCCGTGGACCAGGAGAAGCTCGGTCCGGACGCGGACGCCTCGCCCGCCGCCGTCGGTTTCAACCTGCGGTTCCACACGATCGGGCGCGCCCAGCTGATCGGTGAGTACGAGGTGCTCGCCGAGGACTGAGCCGGCCGCCGGACGATCCCGGCGTTCACGGAACGTTTGCCCGCTCCTGGTCTTGGAATTGATCAGGAGCGGGCATTTTTGTTGCCGGGGGTCACGGGGGTCACCCCCTGTGGGAGCAGCAGATATTGCGTTGTCCATCTCGGCGTGCCCGGCCAGAGTTGATCCCAGCCCGCCAGGGGGTGGGCCGGTGCACACGGGAGGTGGGCTGGTATGCGGGACACGCTGGTACTGAACGCGAGCTTCGAGCCGCTGTCGACGGTGACGTTGAACCGAGCCGTCGTTCTGGTGCTTCAGGACAAGGCCGTCGTCGAGCAGGCCCACCCCGAACTGCGGATGCGGGGAGCCGCGGTCGACATACCGGCGCCGCGTGTGATCAGGCTCTGCCAGTACGTACGGGTGCCGTTTCGAAGACAAGCGCCGTGGTCGCGGCGGGGTGTGCTGGTCAGGGACCGTCACCGGTGCGCGTACTGCGGGAGGCGCGCGACGACCGTGGATCACGTGGTGCCGCGGTCGCAGGGTGGTCAGGACACGTGGCTGAACACGGTGGCCTCGTGTGCGCAGGACAATCACCGCAAGGCGAACCGGACTCCGCAGGAGGCGGGGATGCCGCTGCTGCGGCAGCCGTTCGAGCCGACTCCGGCGGACGCGATGCTGCTGGCGCTGGGGCGGGACGGCTTCGACGCGCTGCCGGGCTGGCTGGCCCAGCCCGCGGCCTAGAGCCGTCATACGGAAGGGGCCCGCTTCCCTGGGAGGCGGGCCCCTTCGTGCGTGCCTGCCGGGTCAGTCGATGGACGGCTTCTCGCGGCGTTCCTGGGCGGGGACGCCACCTCCGGACGCGCCGCCGTTGCCGCCGGAACCGCCGCCCAGGCCACCGAAGTTGCCCATGGCGCCGGACAGGCCCTTGAGGGCGTCGCCGATCTCGCTGGGGACGATCCAGAGCTTGTTGGCGTCGCCCTCGGCGATCTTGGGGAGCATCTGGAGGTACTGGTAGGAGAGGAGCTTCTGGTCCGGGTCGCCTGCGTGGATGGCCTCGAAGACCGTGCGGACGGCCTGGGCCTCACCCTCGGCGCGCAGGGCGGCGGCCTTGGCCTCACCTTCGGCACGCAGGATCTGGGACTGCTTCTCGCCCTCGGCGCGCAGGATCTCGGACTGCCGGACACCTTCGGCCTGGAGGATGGCGGCGCGCTTGTCGCGGTCGGCGCGCATCTGCTTCTCCATCGAGTCCTGGATGGAGGTGGGCGGTTCGATCGCCTTGAGTTCGACGCGGTTGACGCGGATGCCCCACTTGCCGGTGGCCTCGTCGAGGACGCCGCGCAGGGCCGCGTTGATCTCCTCGCGGGAGGTCAGGGTCCGTTCCAGGTCCATGCCACCGATGATGTTGCGGAGCGTGGTGACCGTGAGCTGCTCGATCGCCTGGATGTAGCTGGCGACTTCGTACGTCGCGGCCCGGGCGTCGGTCACCTGGTAGTAGATGACGGTGTCGATGTTCACGACCAGGTTGTCCTGGGTGATCACCGGCTGGGGCGGGAAGGGCACGACCTGTTCGCGCAGGTCGATGCGGTTGCGGATGGTGTCGATGAACGGGACGACGATGTTGAGGCCCGCGTTGAGTGTCCGGGTGTAGCGCCCGAAGCGCTCGACGATGGCCGCGCTGGCCTGTGGGATGACTTGGATCGTCTTGATCAGGGCGATGAAGACCAACACCACCAGAATGATCAGGACGATGATGACCGGTTCCATCGTCGTTCCCCGTGTCCCTTCTCCGCTTCGGCGCCTACGGCAGATCTTATGGTTGTCGAAGATCTTGCTGGTCGAGTCTGACAGACCGTCGCGTAGCTGGCGAGGAGTTCACTCCAGTTACGTCGTGCGAGGTCACATGACGATCGCGGTGGCTCCCTCGATGTCCACGACATCCACTTCCTGGCCCACTTCGTAAGTGTGCGCGGTGTCGAGGGCGCGGGCCGACCAGACCTCCCCGGCCAGCTTGATGCGGCCGCCGGAGGAGTCGACACGTTCCAGGACGACGGCTTGTCTGCCCTTCAACGCGTCGACCCCCGAGGCGAATTGGGGCCGCTGGGCGCGATGCCGGTTCGCGATGGGCCGTACGACGGCGATGCCGGCGGTCGAGATGACGGCGAAGACGACGACCTGGGCGACGGCTCCTCCGCCGAAGACGCCGGTGACCACCGCCGCAGCGACGGCGCCCACCGCCAGCATCGCGAGTTCGGGCATCGCGGTGACCACGAGCGCGATGCCGAGCGCTGCCGCGCCGATGAGCCACCACAGCCATGCGTCGATTTCCACATGGTCATGGTAGGTCCGCGGGCCCGGTCACCGACAGAGCGTCCGGCGTGCGAAATGTCGTTCAGGGTCGGGGATTTGAGTGGCTCGGGGCCGGATCAGGAGAGCGGGAGGCCCTGCGCGGTCCAGCGCTCGCCCGACTGTTCGACGACGAGCGGGAGTCCGAAGCAGAGCGAGAGGTTGCGGGAGGTGAGTTCGAGCTCCAGTGGTCCGGCGGCGAGGACCTTGCCCTGGCGGATCATGAGGACGTGGGTGAAGCCCGGGGGGATCTCCTCGACGTGGTGGGTGACCATGAGCATCGAGGGGGCGATCGGGTCGAGCGCGAGGCGGCCGAGTCGGCGGACCAGGTCCTCGCGGCCGCCGAGGTCGAGGCCGGCGGCGGGCTCGTCGAGCAGGAGCAGCTCGGGGTCGGTCATCAGGGCGCGGGCGATCAGGGTGCGCTTGCGCTCGCCCTCGGAGAGCGTGCCGAACCTGCGGTCGAGGTACTCGCTCATGCCGAGGCGGTCGAGGAAGGCGCGGGCGCGCTGCTCGTCGATGTCCTCGTAGTCCTCGTGCCAGGTGGCGGTCATGCCGTACGCGGCGGTCAGGACCGTCTCCAGGACCGTCTGGCGCTTGGGGAGCTTCTCGGTCATGGCGATGCCGGCCATACCGATGCGGGGGCGCAGTTCGAAGACGTCGGTGCCGGGGCGGCCGAGGGTCTCGCCGAGGATGGCGGCGGTGCCCGAGCTGGGGAAGAGGTAGGTGGAAGCGAGGTTGAGGAGGGTGGTCTTGCCGGCGCCGTTCGGGCCGAGGATGACCCAGCGCTCGCCCTCCTTGACCGACCAGGAGACCTGGTCCACCAGAGCCCGGCCCTCGCGGACCACGGATACGTCCTGAAGCTCCAGAACATCGCTCATGAGCGCGTTGTCTCCCCTTGCAGTGTGGCCGGTCTCGGCTGTCGCGTAAGCCTGTGGCTCGGTCCGCCGCGCCGGTGGGCGCAGCCCTCCATGAAATCTACGCCACCGGTCGGTCCGGGCATTCCCTCGGTCCGGTCCTTGGAGGGTCCTAGGGTGGAGGCATGCTCTCGGAACCACGTGCTGGACGTCTCACAGCTTGGGGAAATGCCCTTTTGGCCGGACATGTCTCTCCGGACGACGCTGTGCTCGCCGTCGTCGGCGAGGACGCGGTGCACCGGGTGGAGGGGTTGCCGGGTGAGTCGGGCCGAGTCGGGCTCACCCTGGCGCTGGGGCGGCTGCGGGGGCTCGGGGTGACCGGGCTGCGGGTCGCGCTGCCGGCGCCGGGCCATCCACTGGGGCTGAGCGGGCCACCGGAGTTCAACGCGCGGGCACTGGAGGCCGAGCAGGCGGTGGTCTGTCACGGAGCCGCGTTCGGACTGGTGCCGGAGGTGTACGAGGCCGGCCCCGAGGGCGATGTGCACGTCGAAGTGGTGTGGCATGTGCTGCCCGTGCGGGAGGCGCCGCCCGCGGATGTGCCCTCGCTGGGCGAGGCGGAGCGGGAGCTGGCGGAGGCCCTGCGGGATGCCACGGAGATGCTGACGCGGCTGGATGTGGCCGGGTCGGGGCCGGTGGCGGAGGCGGCGATCGACGCGTACCGGGCGCGGGCCGAGCGGGGGCGGGAGGTCCTGGCGCCGGGGTATCCGCCGCGGGCGGTGCGGGTGCTGGAGCTGGCGCAGCGGGTGGGGACGCTGATCACCGTGGCGACGGAGAGCGGACACGGGGGTGCGGTGAGTTCGTCCGAGATCTTCGCGCGGCAGGAGGCGCTGCGGCCGGTGGAGCGGACGGCTCGACGGGCGCAGGTCGCGGCGTACAACTCCGTTGTGGAGGAGCGGGAGCGGAGGGTGCGGTGACGGGGGCCCCTGCCCGGCGTGAGTGCTGAAGCCGGGCGGGTGCGCAGCCCGGCGGAGCGGGGCGCCTCCCGCAAGCTCCTCGAGCTGGGGGTACCCCCAGCGCTCATGCGTGCCGCCCGGGCGGTACGCATGCCCGCGGCTACGCCGACCGGCCTCCCGGACGCTCCCGGGAGGCCGGTGTCACCTCCGGCTCGGAGACGGAGGTGGAGCGTCAGTGGTTGACGGCGTGGTTGCCGAAGGCCGGGTTCAGGATGCCCACGACGTTCACGCTGTTGCCGGACACGTTGACCGGCACGTGCACCGGGGCCTGGACGACGTTGCCCGAGCCGACGCCCGGGGAGCCCACGGCCTGGCCGTCGGCGTGCGCGCTGGTGGCGGAGGCCATGCCCGCGCCGGCGGCCAGCAGGCCACCCGTCATCATCGTCACGGCCGCTGCCTTCTTCAGGTTCTTCACTTCTGAGCCCTCCTTGCGATCGCCGCGGCAGGCGCCGCGGCACGCACTGGAGAACGGCGGAGATCCACCAAGGTTGCGCCATCCGGGGGGCGTTCCCACGACAGTATGAATCTCGGTCCGGAACGCAACCTTCCGTGTTGTCGCGCGATGAGCGGATCAGCCGGTCACGCCATGGCGGACGGCCCACAGCGCGGCCTGCGTCCGGTCGGCCAGGTCGAGCTTCATCAGAATGTTGGAGACATGGGTCTTGACGGTCTTCTCGGACAGGACGAGCGCGCGGGCGATCTCGCGGTTGGAGCGGCCGTCCGCTATGAGGCCGAGGACCTCGCGCTCTCGCTCGGTGAGCGAACCGGCCCTGCCGGTACCGGAGTTGGTTCCCTCCTGCGCCAGCAGGGCGCCGGCGACCTCCGGCTGGAGGAGGATGTGTCCGGCGTGGACGGAGCGGATGGCTCCGGCGAGGGCGTCGGGATCGACGTCCTTGTAGACGTAGCCGGCGGCACCGGCACGCAGGGCCGGGACCACCGTGCGCTGCTCGGTGAAGCTGGTGACGACCAGCACGCGCGCGGGGTTGTCCAGCTCGCGGAGTCTGCGCAGGGCGTCGACGCCGTCCATGCCCGGCATCTTGACGTCCATGAGGATGACGTCGGGCCGCAACTCCTCGGCGCGGTCCACTCCTTCGGCGCCGTCCGCCGCCTCGCCGACGACCTCGATGTCGTCCTGCACTTCGAGGAAGGTGCGCAGGCCACGGCGGACCACCTGGTGGTCGTCGACGAGCAGCACCCTGATTGCGTCAGCCACCGGGGACCTCCATCTCGATCACGGTGCCCTTGCCGGGCGCCGATTGCACGGTGAGCGTGCCACCGGCGCCGCTCGCCCGGTCCCGCATCGAGACCAGGCCCAGATGGCGCCCGGCGTGGCGGACCACGCTCGGGTCGAAGCCGCCGCCGTCGTCCGCGACCCGCAGGACGGCTCCGCTGCCGCGGCGGTCCAGGGTCACGTCGACGTGGCCGGCGCCGGAGTGGCGCAGGGCGTTGTGCAGGGCCTCCTGGGCGACGCGCAGAACGGCCTCCTCCTGGGAGGCGGGCAGAGCCTTCACGCCGTGGCCGGCGAAGGTGACGCGGGCGCTGTGGGCGCGGTCGAGGACCTGGATCTGCGTCCGGAGGGTCGCCACGAGGCCGTCCTCGTCGAGGGCCGCGGGGCGCAACTCGACGACCGCGGCGCGCAGTTCGTCGGCGGCCTCGGCGGCGAGGGCGGCCACCTGCTGGAGTTCGCCCTTGGCACGGGAGGGGTCCCGGTCGACCAGCCGGGCCGCGGCCTGGGCGGTCAGGCGCAGGGAGAACAGCTTCTGGCTGACCGCGTCGTGCAGTTCGTGGGCGAGGCGGGAGCGCTCCTCGGCGATGGTCAGCTCGCGGCTGCGCTCGTGGAGGCGGGCGTTGGTGAGGGCGATCGCGGCGTGCTGGGCGAGGATGCCGAGCAGTTCCTCGTCGTCCGCCGTGAAGCCGCAGCCGCCCTCGGGCTTCGGGCAGTTCTTGTTCGCGAGGAACAGGGCACCGATGACCTCGTCGCCGTCGCGGATCGGCAGGCCGAGGAAGTCGACCAGGTCGGGGTGGGCCTTCGGCCAGCCCTCGAAGCGGGGGTCCTTGCGGACGTCCGCGAGGCGCTCGGCCCGGGCCTCGTGCAGCATCGCGGCGAGGATGCCGTGCTGGCGCGGGAGGGGGCCGATGGCCTTCCACTGTTCCTCGCTGACGCCGTCGACGACGAACTGGGCGAAGCCGCCGTGGTCGTCCGGGACGCCGAGCGCGGCGTACTGCGCGTCGAGCAGCTCGCGGGCCGAGGCGACGATCGTCTTGAGGACGTCGCGCACCTCGAGATGCCTGCTCATGGCCAGCAACGCGGAGCTCACCGCGGCGAGGCCGGACCGGGGGCCGTGACTCATGTCCTCACGGTACCGGCGGGCTGTGACAGCGCGGATCGGACCGATGGCGGCGAGGGCCCGGCCGGTGGACCTAGGCCGTGGGGCCGAGAAGGCCCGAGGCCGAGACGTAGGTCCGGGGGCGCCGGGCCCGTGGCGTAGGGCCAAAGGACCCGGCGGAGTGCGGCCCGCGTCCGAGGCGGTCAGGGCCGCCCCGTTCCTACGGTGAGGGCACTTCGATCACGTGGAGGGAGCCGACCATGCCGGTCGCGATCATCACCGGGGCCTCGAAAGGACTCGGCCGGGCCCTGGCCGGGGCCCTGGCCGGACGGGGCTGGGACCTGGTACTCGACGCCAGGGGAGCCGAGGCGCTGACGGACACGGCCCGGGCCGTCCGCGCGCACGGCACACGCGTGCGCGCCCTTGCCGGGGACGTCACGGACGCGGCGCACCGGGCGGAGGTGGTGTCGGCGGCCCGGCGGCTGGGTGGCGTCGACCTGTTGGTGCACAACGCGAGCGCGCTGGGCGCCGAGCCGCTGGTACGGCTGGCGGAGCTGCCGGTGGAGGGGCTGCGCAGGGCGCTGGAGGTGAACCTGGTGGCGGGGCTGGGTCTGGTGCAGGAGGCGCTGCCGCTGCTGCGGGACTCGCGGTCGGGCACCGTCGTCGCGGTCAGCTCGGACGCGGCGGCCGAGGCGTACGAGACCTGGGGCGGTTACGGGGCGTCCAAGGCGGCCCTGGACCATCTGCTGGCGGTGCTCGCCGTGGAGGAGCCGGGGTTGCGGGTCTGGGCGGTGGATCCCGGGGACATGGCCACGGACCTGTACGCGGCGGCCGTACCGGACGACCGGGAGCCGCGGCCCGAGCCGGCGACCGTGGTGCCGGGGTTCCTGCGACTGCTGGACGAGCGTCCGGCGAGCGGGCGGTACGGGGCTCCGGCGCTGCTGGACGGGGCGCGATGACCCTGGCGGTGCGGGTACCGGAGGAGCTGTCGGCGCGGGTGCCGGTCGAGCAGCGGGGCCCGGGGCTGGAGCGGGACGCCGTACGGATGCTGGTGTCGCGGGGTACAGAGGTGGCGCATCACGCGTTCACGGAGCTGCCGCTGCTGCTGCGGGCCGGGGATGTGCTCGTGGTCAACACCTCGGCCACGCTGGCGGCGGCCGTGGACGGATGGACGGGGCACGCGCGCGTGGTGGTGCATTTCTCCACGCGCGGGGACGACGGCCGCTGGGCGGTGGAGCTGCGGGAGCCCGACGGGCGGGGCACCACGCGCGCACGTGCGGGTGGGCCCGCGGCCAGGGAGGTGTGCCTGCCGGGGGGTGTGCGGCTGGTTCTGGAGGAGCCGCTGAGCGGGCGCGGCGAGCGGCTGTGGTGGGCGCGGGTGTCCGGACCGGGGGTGCCGGGGCTGCTGCGGGAGTACGGGCGGCCCATCCGCTACGCCTATACGGAGCGGGACCAGCCGCTGTCCGCCTACCAGACGGTGTTCGCGCTGCCGTCGGCGGACGGGACGGGCAGTGCGGAGATGCCGAGCGCGGCGCGGCCCTTCACGGCACGGCTGGTGGCGGAGCTGGTGAGCCGGGGAGTGCAGTTCGCGCCGGTCACGCTGCACACGGGGGTGGCTTCTGCGGAGGCGCACGAGCCGCCGTACCCGGAGCGTTTCGCGGTGCCCGAGGCGTCCGCGCGGCTGATCGACGCCGTGCGGGCCGGTGGGGGCCGGGTCGTGGCGGTCGGGACGACGGCGGTGCGGGCGGTGGAGTCGGCGGTGGGTGCCGACGGTGCCGTACGCGCCCGTGCGGGGTGGACGGATCTCGTCGTCACGCCGGAGCGCGGGGTGCGGGTGGTGGACGGACTGCTGACCGGGCTGCACGAGCCGGAGGCCTCGCATCTGCTGATGCTGGAGGCCGTCGCGGGGCGGGTGGCGATCGAGCGGGGGTACCGGGCCGCGCTCCAGGGCCGGTACCTCTGGCACGAGTTCGGGGACGTGCACCTCGTACTGCCGTGAACACGGCCGCCGCCGAGGACGCGGCCGTGTTCACGAGGCCCCACCCCTCCCCCTCACACAGAGCATCGCTTGTGCAACGAGCGGTGAGAACGCATGCCGCTCGATGTGAGGCCGCGCATAGGGCGCACGTCACGTACGAAAGTGCGTAGGAGACAAAGCCCTACCTTTTGAGCGGCGCGGACAGTCCAATCTGCCCCGTTTTACCCCTCCCTGATCCACTATCTTCCTTCGTACGTCACACCTTTGCCACGCCATTTTGCGGCCGCTAAGAATTGGCGACGTCGCTCAGCGCCGTGGGTTCACCTCCGCGGCGTTTGTGTCGGAAACACACCGAGTCCAACGCCGGACGCCGAGCGACCCCCGCGCTATTCGAAGAGGTCCACAGCAGCATGCCCAAGAACATCTTCAGCCGTGTTCAGAGTCGCAGCCTGACCCGTCACCACAAGATCGCCATGGCCGGTGTCGCCACCCTCGGCGCCGTCGCCATCGGAGTCTCCGCGGTACCGAGCGGCGCCTCGACCAAGACCACGACCGAGGCCGCTCAGCCGGCTGCGGTGGCGTACAGCAACCAGCAGATCAAGGACGTCAAGGCGAGCGTCACGGACCAGATGGCCGACGCCAGCCTGAAGGCGGAGCAGATCGCGGCGAAGAAGAAGGCCGACGCCGCGGCCGCCGCGAAGAAGAAGGCCGCCGCCGAGGCCGCCGCCGAGAAGAAGGCCGCCGCCGAGGCCGCCGCCAAGAAGAAGGCCGAGGCCGCGCGCAAGGCCAAGGAGGCCGCGAGCCGCGACGCCAAGCGCGCCCAGGCCAAGAAGGCCGCCGTCAAGAGCTACCCGAACAACCTCGACGGCTGGATTCGCGAGTCGCTCGACGTCATGAAGAAGCACGGGATTCCCGGCTCCTACGACGGCATCAAGCGCAACATCATGCGGGAGTCCTCGGGTAATCCGAAGGCGATCAACAACTGGGACATCAACGCCATCAACGGCATCCCGTCGAAGGGCCTGCTCCAGGTCATCCCGCCGACCTTCAAGCACTGGCACGTCCCCGGCACCTCCTGGGACATCTACGACCCGGTAGCCAACATCACCGCCGCCTGCAACTACGCGGCCGACAAGTACGGCTCGATGGACAACGTCGACAGCGCGTACTGAGGCCGGCGCGGACCTCTGCTCGCTGTACGGACGCCGAAGGGCGGCACCCGCTGACGGGGTGCCGCCCTTCGGGCGTGGTACGGCGGTGACTACTTGCGCATGACCTCGGGCTCGTGGCGGCGCAGGAAGCGGGCCACGAAGAAGCCGCAGATCACGCCGAGGACGAGGAGCGCGCTCATGTCCATGGCCCAGGCCCCGGCCGTGTGCTCCCACAGCGGGTCGGTGTCGCCGGCCGTCTCGGGCGGGCTGATCTTGTTGAAGTCCAGCGTGGCTCCGGCGGCGGCGACCGCCCAGCGCGACGGCATCAGGAACGAGAACTGGTTGACGCCGATCGAGCCGTGCAGCGCGAACAGACAGCCGGTGAAGACGACCTGGATGATGGCGAACATCACCAGCAGCGGCATGGTCTTCTCGGCGGTCTTCACCAGCGCCGAGATGATCAGGCCGAACATCATCGAGGTGAAGCCCAGTGCCATGATCGGCACCGACAGTTCCAGCAGCGTGGCGCTGCCGAAGATCAGGCCCTCCTCGGGGATCTCCCGGCTGGAGAAGCCGATGACGCCGACGAGCAGACCCTGCAGCACGGTGATCGTGCCGAGCACGAACACCTTCGACATCAGGTACGCCGAGCGGGACAGGCCGGTCGCGCGCTCCCGCTCGTAGATGACCCGTTCCTTGATCAGCTCGCGGACGGAGTTCGCCGCGCCGGCGAAGCAGGCGCCGACCGCGAGGATCAGCAGGACCGTGGTGGCCGTGCCGTTCGGGATGATCCGGCCGGTCTGCGGGTTGGCGGGGTTGGGCAGCAGGCCCTTGTCGGCGTCGATGAGCAGGCTGACCGCGCCGAGCACGGCCGGCAGGATCACCATCAGGGCGAGGAAGCCCTTGTCGGAGACGATCACCGAGACATAGCGCCGAACCAGCGTGACGAACTGGGACATCCAGCCCTGCGGCTTCGGCGGCTTCATCGCCTGCATGTGCGGAACCTGTACGGACTGCGGCGCGACGGCGTCGATGTCCGCGGCGTACATCTGGTAGTGCTGCGAGCCCTTCCAGCGGCCCGCCCAGTCGTAGTCGCGGTAGTTCTCGAAGGCGGAGAAGACATCGGCCCAGGTGTCGTAGCCGAAGAAGTTCAGTGCCTCCTCGGGCGGGCCGAAGTAGGCCACCGAGCCGCCGGGCGCCATCACCAGCAGCTTGTCGCAGATCGCCAGCTCGGCCACCGAGTGGGTGACGACGAGGACCGTGCGGCCGTCGTCGGCCAGGCCGCGCAGCAGCTGCATGACGTCGCGGTCCATGCCCGGGTCGAGGCCCGAGGTCGGCTCGTCCAGGAAGATCAGCGACGGCTTGGTCAGCAGCTCCAGGGCGACCGAGACGCGCTTGCGCTGGCCGCCGGAGAGGGACGTGACCTTCTTGTCCTTGTGGATGTCGAGCTTGAGCTCGCGCAGCACCTCGTCGATGCGCGCCTCGCGCTCGGCGGCGGTGGTGTCGGCCGGGAAGCGCAGCTTGGCCGCGTACTTGAGGGCCTTCTTGACCGTCAGCTCCTTGTGCAGGATGTCGTCCTGCGGGACCAGACCGATGCGCTGGCGCAGCTCGGCGAACTGCTTGTAGAGGTCGCGGTTGTCGTACAGCACTTCGCCCTGGTTGGCGGGGCGGTAGCCGGTGAGCGCCTTGAGCAGGGTCGACTTGCCGGAACCGGACGGTCCGATGACCGCGATCAGCGACTTCTCCGGGACACCGAAGGAGACGTCCTTGAGGATCTGCTTGCCCCCGTCGACCGTGACGGTCAGGTGGCGGGCGGAGAAGGACACCTCACCGGTGTCGACGAACTCCTCGAGCCGGTCGCCGACGATCCGGAACGTCGAGTGGCCGACGCCGACGACATCGGCCGGGCCGAGCAGCTGTGAGCCGCCCTTGGCGATCGGCTGGCCGTTGACGTACGTGCCGTTGTGGGAGCCGAGGTCGCGGATCTCCATGCGGCCGTCGGGCGTGGCGTGGAACTCGGCGTGGTGCCGGGAGACCTGCAGGTCGGAGACGACCAGCTCGTTCTCCAGGGCACGGCCGATGCGCATCACGCGGCCGAGGGAGAACTGGTGGAACGTGGTCGGGCTGCGGTCACCGTAGACCGGCGGTGCCCCCGCGACACCGCCGGGGCCCTGCTGCTGCGGGATGTGCGCGGCGGCCTGCTGCGGCTGCTGCCAGCCGGCCTGTGGGGGCTGCTGGTGCGGCGGCTGCTGGGCCGGGGCCTGCTGCCCCCAGCCGGGATTCGCGCCCTGCGCGGCGTACGGCTGCTGCTGCGGCTCGGCCTGCGGCGTGGCGACGGAGGCCGCGGCGCCGGACAGGCTCAGGCGCGGACCGTCGGTCGCGTTGCCCAGATTGACGGCCGAGCCGGGGCCGAGCTCCATCTGATGGATGCGCTGCCCCTGCACGAACGTGCCGTTGGTGCTGCCGTGGTCCTCGATGACCCAACTGCGGCCGTTGCAGCTGACCGTGGCGTGACGCCAGGAGACCCTGGCGTCGTCGAAGACGACGTCCCCCTGCGGATCACGTCCGAGGGTGTATGCCCTGGACGGATCGAGCGTCCAGGTACGTCCGTTTGATTCCAGTACGAGTTCCGGCACTCCATGCCCCACTGAGTTGTCCCCCGATTTACCCCCGGCATGGGGAGTCTAGGGATGGCGAACATCGGGGGGAACTATTTCAGGAGCTGGCCTCTGACCGAAAGTCGGGCCTTGTGAAGTCCGCGTCCGGACGCATCGGCCGATTCCGTTGACGGGGTTGAAACCGGACCGGAGAGTGGTATTTCGACGCGAGGGGGACATGCGTGGTGTTCCCGCCGCGCAGCGGATCGGGGGGTCTGCCATGAGTGCTGTCACCGGGTGCACGAGCGGCCATGCGCGCGTGCCGTGGGGGGACGTGCTGCTGTCCGCCGTCGCCGCTGTGAGCTGGGCGTTGATCGGGATGGCGGGGACGGCGGCGCTGGGCCTGCGACTGCTGGAGGCGGACACGGCCGGGTCGTTGGGGCCGATGACCGCGGCGGTGGTGGCTCTCGGGGCGGGTGGGTCGGTCACGCCGTCCGGTGATGTGTCGGCCTTCGGTCTCATGGGCGCGGAGGCGGACACGGCCATCGAGATCACGCCACTGGGGGTGAGCCTGGTCGGGGCGGTGCTGCTGTCGTCATTCTTCCTGCGCTCCTTGCGGGCGGCGGGAGTTGTGATCTCACCCGCCGAACTCCTCGCGCGGGCGGGGGCGGTGGTGGCGCTGTTCGTGGCGATGCTGGGCGGGCTCGCGTGGGCGGGGCACGACGTCATCACGATCGACGGGGGGTCGCTGGGCCCGGCCGACGTGACCGGCGGGAGCGGGAGTGTCGAGATCCCGGGGCTGGGGGACATCGGGGGGCTGCTTCCGGACCGGCTCGGCGGCCTGGTCGACGCCCAGGCCGCGGTCGGCTTCACGGTCGACACGGCGCCGACGCTGCTGGGCGGGCTCGGCTGGTCGGCCGGGATTCTGGTCATCGCCCTGCTGGCCTCGCGCCGTACGCCGCTGCCGCCCGGCTGGGAGGCCGTGCACCGCGTCGTCCGGCCGGCCGTGTCGGCGGTGGTGACCGTTCTGCTGGTGGCGGTGGTCGCGGGGCTCGCGGCGGCGGGGTACGCGGCGATCGGCGACGACCATCCGCCGCGCATCGCCGGCGCGGCGCTGCTCGGGGCGCCCAACGGGGTGTGGCTGGGCATCCCGATCGGCCTGTTCGTGTCGTGGGACGGGCGCGCGACGGGCGAACTGACCCGCTTTCTGCCGGACCCGCTGGACGACCTCCTCGGCGCGGGGGCCGACCGGCCGGTGACGCTGGGCCGGCTGGCCGAGCTGGACGGGCGGGTGTGGCTGCTGGGGGTGGCGGCGGCGTTGACCATGCTGCTGGCGGGGGTGCTGACCGGGGTGCGGACGCCCGTCGGGGAAGGGTGGGGCGGGCTTCGTTTCGCGGGCCGGTGTGCGCTGCGGCTGGGGGTCACGACCGCGCTCGCCCTGCCCCTGCTGGCCTGGCTGACGGACGTGTCCGTGACCGCCTCCCTGTCCGTGCTCGGCTTCGACGCGTTCGGCGCGGGCATCGACCTGCACGGCCATCTCGGCACGGCCCCGCTCCTGGGCGCGGTGTGGGGCGCGGGCGCCGGGGCCGTCGGGGCGTCGCTCGCCTGGGTGTGCGGGGCAGCGGGACGACGCGCTACGGCGTCGGCTCGGGGGGAGGGGTTCGCCGGGGCGGCCGGGGGGGAGGACTTGGCGAGTGCCGGGTGGGCCGAGCACGGGGGCGGGTCCGGGAAGGCGGCGGGCTTGGCGAGTGGTGAGTGGGCCGAGCACGGGGCCGGGAGGGGGGAGACCCGGAGCGGCTCCGGGACGGCGGGACACGACGTGGGCGGCGGGCGGGGGTGGCCAGGACCCGGCGACACGACACGGCGGACGGGAAACGACCCCCGCACCGGACAGACCGAGAC
>NZ_JBEOSZ010000018.1:16785-138831 GCF_040303285.1 Streptomyces sp. NPDC096046
CCGCCGGGCGCCCCCGGGCCGACAGCACACGACCACAACGCCGCACAACCGTGGCCACACCCTGGCCACACGACACGGCGGACCGGAAACCACCCCGGCACCGGACAGACCGAGACGCCGGGCGCCCCCGGGCCGACAGCACACGACCACAACGCCGCACAACCGTGGCCACACCCTGGCCACACGACACGGCGGACCGGAAACCACCCCCGCACCGGACAGACCGAGACGCCGGGCGCCCCCGGGCCGGACGGGGTGCCGCGACGTGGTGACGTGGTACGGCGACCGGGGAACGACCCCGGTGCCGGGTGGCCAGGTGCGCGAGGCGGGTGGGTTGCGGAGGACGAGGAGGCCGGGCCGTACGCGCCCGGTACGCCGTACCGGCCACCGAATCCGGGCACCAATCCCTACCTCCGGGTGCCTGACGAACTGCGGGAACCGGAGGACGCCCGGCCGCCCGGGGCGGAGCGGCCCCTTGATGTCGGGTCCGGGCCCGGGCCCGAACACGGCACGGCGGACGAGGAGCCCCCCGCCCCCGGCGACGTGCACGGCGCTCCCACCGTCGTGCGGCCCGTCGGCCCGCCGCCGCGTGGTCCCCGGCAGGCGCCGGGGCCGAGGGCCGGGAACGGGCCGCCCGCCCGGCCCGACGACGGGCCGCCGCCGCCTCCGCCTCCTCCGCGGAAGCCGCGGGATGGGAGGTGACCGGCGAAGGGAACAGGACGCCGTTCCGGTGCGTAGGGTTCACGCCACCGAGGCGACATGCGGTGTTCGCTGTCCGCCAGACGGACCTCCAGGGCGGTATGCCCCGCCCGCCGGATACGGTGGAACCACCATGAGCGCTTCGCAGACCTCGTCTTCCGACGTCCCTGCCGACGTCCCCACCCTCCTCGTGAAGATCTTCGGCAAGGACAGGCCGGGCATCACCGCCGGTCTCTTCGACACCCTCGCCGCCTACTCCGTCGACGTCGTCGACATCGAGCAGGTCGTCACCCGTGGCCGGATGGTGCTGTGCGCGCTCGTGACCGAGCCGCCGCCCGGACTCGAAGGGGACCTGCGGGCGACCGTCCACAGCTGGGCCGAGTCGATGAAGATGCAGGCGGAGATCATCTCCGGCCTCGGCGACAACCGCCCGCGCGGGCTGGGCCGCTCCCTGGTCACCGTGCTCGGGCACCCGCTCACCGCCGAGGCGACGGCGGCGATCGCCGCGCGGATCACGAAGACCGGCGGCAACATCGACCGTATCTTCCGGCTCGCCAAGTACCCCGTGACCGCCGTCGAGTTCGCCGTCTCCGGCGTGGAGACCGAGCCGTTGCGCACCGCCCTGGTGACCGACGCGGCCAGGCTCGGCATCGATGTGGCGGTCGTCGCCGCCGGCCTGTACCGGCGCGCCCAGCGCCTGGTCGTGATGGACGTCGACTCGACGCTGATCCAGGACGAGGTCATCGAGCTGTTCGCCACGCACGCCGGGTGCGAGGACAAGGTCGCCGAGGTGACGGCGGCCGCGATGCGCGGGGAACTGGACTTCGAGCAGTCCCTGCACGCGCGCGTGGCGCTGCTGGAAGGGCTGGACGCCTCGGTCGTGGACAAGGTGCGCAGCGAGGTACGGCTGACGCCCGGCGCCCGCACCCTGATCCGTACGCTGAAGCGGCTCGGCTACCAGGTCGGTGTCGTCTCGGGCGGCTTCACCCAGGTCACCGACGATCTGAAGGAGCGGCTCGGGCTGGACTTCGCCCACGCCAACACCCTGGAGATCGTCGACGGCCGGCTGACGGGCCGGGTCACCGGCGAGATCGTCGACCGGGCGGGCAAGGCCCGGCTGCTGCGCCGGTTCGCCGCGGAGGCGGGTGTACCGCTGTCGCAGACGGTGGCGATCGGTGACGGCGCCAACGACCTGGACATGCTGAACGCGGCCGGTCTCGGGGTCGCCTTCAACGCCAAGCCGGTGGTGCGGGAGGCCGCGCACGCCGCGGTGAACTTCCCGTTCCTGGACACGGTCCTGTACCTGCTGGGCATCACACGCGAAGAGGTCGAGGCGGCGGACATCCTCGACATCGGCTGAACCACGCGGGAAGGGCCCGGCACCGCACCGGCGCCGGGCCCCTGTCACACGAGGACGGTCACTCGGCCGGCGCCCAGTAGTCCCGCAGCGTGGCCACGCCCGGCTCCAGGCTCTTCCACGCGCCGGTGAACGACAGCACGGCGAAGGCGGCGGCCGGGAAACCGCGGCGGGCCATCCGCTCCCGGGCCTCGTCCTCGCCGGAGCCCGCCAGGACTTCGGCGAGGCCCTGGATACCCGGGTTGTGCCCGACCAGGAGGATGGTCTGCGCGTCGTCGGGGGTCTCGTTGAGCAGAGCGATCAGCTCGCCCGGCGAGGCATCGTAGATCCGCTCCTCGTAGACGGTTTTCGGCCGCTGCGGGAACTCCTGGACGGCGAGCTTCCATGTCTCCCGGGTCCGGACCGCGGTGGAGCACAGGGCCAGGTCGAAGGCGAGACCGGTGTCGGTCAGCCTGCGCCCGGCCTCCGCCGCGTCCATACGGCCCCGGTCGGCGAGCGGACGCTCGTGATCGGTCACCTGCGGCCAGTCGGCTTTCGCATGGCGGAAGAGGACAATCCTGCGGGGTTCTGCGACGCTCATGAGATCCAGCTTCGCATGAAACACGCCATGTGGCGCAGGGAGTTGACCACCGGCTTCGGCTGTGATCAGCGGGTTGTCAGCTGCTGCACTCGCTCCAGGAGGTGGGCGATGGCGGGCCCGCCGGTGGCCGCGTGCGCGTCGGACGGGTTCAGGATCAGGGCGAGCAGCGCGGTGAAGGCGAGGACGGGCAGGGCGAGGGCCCACCAGGGCAGCCGGTCGGCGGCACCGCCCCGGGTCGCCGGGCAGGGCCGGGTGTGCGTGGGGACCGACATGGGTGCCTCCGCTCTCCGAGTGGTCGGTGACCGTCTCGCGGTCACACCCTCGAAGCTACGGAATCCGCGGCTGCCGACCCATCCGGTGATCCACCCACTCGACCCTGACCCTCACCCCCTAGGGGACAGGGGGGCCAGCCCCACCATGGGTGCCTGGGCCGGGTGTGCGCCGGTCATGGTGAGGCGATGGTCGCGATGACGGCGATGACGATGAAGATCGCGAAGAAGGCGCCGAAGACGAGCAGCATCTTCTTCTGACCGTGCTGGGGGTTCGGGTCGAGCACTGGCATGGGGCCAGTCTCCCACCCGGGGTGCCCGCCGGGTGCCCCGGGGTGTCCCCGGGTCCGGGGCGGGGCTCAGCGGGCGGCCTCGTCCTCCACCGTGCGGTCGCGGCCGGCCAGGAAGCCGACGGCCATCTGCGGGATCATCAGGGCGCTCATCAGCGCGATCGGCAGGCCCCAGCCGCCGCTGTGCTGGTAGAGGACGCCCACCAGCAGCGGTCCGGGGATGGAGATCAGGTAGCCGGTGCTCTGCGCGAACGCCGACAGCCGGGCCACGCCGGGGCCGGTCCTGGCCCGCATGCCGACCATGGTCAGGGCGAGCGGGAAGGCGCAGTTGGCGATGCCCAGCAGCACGGCCCAGGCCCAGGCTCCGGCGGCGGGCGCGAGGTACAGCCCCGCGTAGCCGGCGAGGCCGCAGACGCCCAGGGCGAGCACGATCGGGCCCTGGTGGGGCAGCCGGGTGGCCAGGCGGGGTATGACGAAGGCCAGGGGCACGCCCATGACCATGGTGACGGCCAGCAGCAGGCCGGCGGTGCCGGCGGGCACACCGGCGTCCCGGAAGATCTGCGCCATCCAGCCCATGGTGATGTAGGCGGCGGTGGCCTGGAGTCCGAAGAAGACGGCCAGGGCCCAGGCGGTACGGCTGCGGGTCATCCGCAGCCGGGGCGCCTCCTCGCGCGCGTGCTCGGCCGTGGCGGCAACCTGCGGTTCCCGGGCCTGGGCGGGCCCGTCGCCGCCGGTCCGGGCGGCCTCGGCCTCCTCCCCCGCCCCGGGCGGTGTGACGCGCCCCCGGACGAAGGGCAGCCAGGGCAGGACCGCCGCCACGGCGAGCCCCGCCCACAGGGCCAGACCCGTCTGCCAACTGCCGCCGAGGGCGTCGGTCAGGGGCACCGTCACGGCGGCCGCGAGGGCGGTGCCGAGGGCGAGGGCCATCGAGTACAGGCCGGTCATGGAACCCACGCGGTCGGGGAACCAGTGCTTGACGATGACCGGCATCAGGACGTTGCTGACCGCGATGCCCATCAGGGCCAGGGCGCTGCCGGCCAGGAAGCCGGCCGTGCCGCCGACGTAGGGGCGGACGATCAGGCCGGTGGCGATGGCGGCCATGCCGGCGCACACCACGGCGCCTGCGGTGAAGCGGCGGGCCAGCCGCGGGGCCATGACGCCGAAGGCGGCGAAGCACAGCGGCGGCACGGAGGTGAGCAGTCCGGCCACGCTGCCGCTCATGCCGAGCCCGTCGCGGACCTCCTCCAGGAGGGCGCCCAGGCTGGTGATGGTGGGACGGAGGTTCAGCGCGGACAGCACGATGCCGAGGACGAGCAGCCGCATCGTCCACACGCGCGTGGACGCGCCGCCCGGTTTCCCGGCGTCGTGCGCGGCCGAGCTGCGTACGGGCGGGGGCGTCGTCGTCCGGGTTTCCTCACGAGGCATGAGACCCATCATAGAATCATGGGATGATTGACTGTCCAATCACCGGCTGCCCTCCGGCACCCCGCGCGTGGGAAGGTGTGCCATGCCCCTGAGCCATCCTCGTCGTTCGGCCCTGTCCGAGCAGGTCATCGCCGCGTTGCGGGCGCAGATCACCTCGGGCGAGTGGCCCGTCGGCTCCCGGATCCCGACCGAGCCCGAACTGGTCGAGCAGCTGGGCGTCGCGCGCAACACGGTCCGTGAGGCCGTTCGGGCCCTGTCGCACAACGGGCTGCTGGACATCCGCCAGGGTTCCGGCACGTACGTCGTGGCGACGAGCGAGCTGGCGGGTGTGATGCAGCGGCGGTTCGCCGAGGCCGACCCCCGGCACATCGCCGAGCTGCGCTCCACGCTGGAGTCGGCCGCCGCCCGGCTCGCCGCCGAGCGGCGCACGGAGAGGGACCTCAAGCAGCTCGACGCGCTGCTCCTGCGGCGCGAGGAGGCCTGGGAGTCGGGCGACAAGGAGGCGTTCGTGACCGCGGACGCGACCTTCCACCTGGCCGTGGTGTCCGCCTCCCACAACGACGTGATGACGGCCATGTACGCGGATCTGGGCGAGGTGCTGCGGGACTGGCTGCGCGAGGACGTCGGCGAGAGGCTGACCCCGGAGACCCACATGGACCACGGGCGGCTGCTGGAGGCGATTCGCGCGGGCGAGCCGGACACGGCGGCGGCGGAGGCCGCGCGCTATCCCTTCCTGTGCCGGCTGGGCGGGATCAGTTCTCCCTCCGGTGACTGATCCACACGTCGCCGACCTCTTTCCAGCACCGTCCGGTCAGCCGCACGGTCTGCGCGGGTCCGGCCGCGACCGGCGAGCTGTCGGTGTCGATGTCCCACCAGCGTGCGCACTCCACGTGCAGGCTCACGCGGTCGGTCTCCGGGTACGGGTTGTGGCAGTACACGGTCACCCTGGAGCCGGTCACACGGATCCGGCAGGCCGCGCCGAAGGGCTCGGCGGACTCACGCTCGTCGGCCGGCACGCGCCCGCGGGGCACCGCCTCGTACGCCACGGTCAGCACGAGCGCGGCGACGACGGACAGTGAGGCCATTCGGCGGGACAAGCGCACAAGGGGACCTCCTCGGCCGTGCTGGGGAGGGGCTCGCGTGGTGAACGCGTACTCCAGGGTGCCCAGGTGCGGGCCTGGCCCGCCCGGCCTGCTGAGCCGAACGGGTGACGCCCCGCTCCCCGCGCGTTGCGGGAAACGGGGCGTCGCCGGACGCGGGGGGGATCAGGCTCCGATGGCGTGCAGACCACCGTCCACGTGGATGATCTCGCCCGTGGTCTTCGGGAACCAGTCGCTCAGCAGCGCCACGACACCGCGGCCGGCCGGCTCCGGATCCTTCAGGTCCCACTCCAGCGGGGAGCGGGAGTCCCACACGGACGCCAGCTCGCCGAAGCCCGGGATGGACTTGGCGGCCATGGAACCGAGCGGGCCGGCCGAGACCAGGTTGCAGCGGATGTTCTGCTTGCCCAGGTCACGGGCCATGTAGCGGCTGGTGGCCTCCAGGGCGGCCTTGGCCGGGCCCATCCAGTCGTACTGGGGCCAGGCGAACTGCGCGTCGAACGTCAGACCGACGACGGAGCCGCCGTTCTGCATCAGCGGCAGGCAGGCCATGGTCAGCGACTTCAGGGAGTACGCCGAGACGTGCATGGCGGTGGCCACCGACTCGAACGGCGTGTTGAGGAAGTTGCCGCCGAGGGCGTCCTGCGGGGCGAAGCCGATGGAGTGGACGACCCCGTCGAGGCCGCCGAGCTCCTCGCCGACGATGTCGGCCAGGCGGCCGAGGTGCTCGTCGTTCGTCACGTCGAGCTCGATGACCTTGGTGGGCTTGGGCAGCTTCTTGGCGATGCGCTCGGTCAGCGTGGGCCGCGGGAACGCCGTGAGGATGACCTCGGCGCCCTGCTCCTGGGCCAGCTTGGCGGTGTGGAAGGCGATGGAGGCCTCCGTCAGCACACCGGTGATCAGGACGCGCTTGCCCTCGAGAATTCCGCTCATGGTGATCAGTGACCCATTCCCAGTCCGCCGTCAACGGGAATGACGGCTCCAGTGATGTACGAGGCGTCGTCCGAGGCGAGGAACCGCACCGTCGCGGCGATCTCCTCCGGCTGGGCGTACCGGCCGAGCGGAACCTGCTTCACGATGTTCTCGCGCTGCTCGTCGGTGAGCGCCTTGGTCATGTCGGTGTCGACGAAGCCGGGCGCGACGACGTTGAAGGTGATGTTGCGCGAGCCCAGCTCACGGGCGAGGGAACGCGCGAAGCCGACCAGCGCGGCCTTGGAGGCGGCGTAGTTCGCCTGGCCGGGACCGCCGTACAGCCCGACGACCGACGAGATGAGCACCACGCGGCCCTTCTTGGCGCGCAGCATGCCGCGGTTGGCGCGCTTGACCACGCGGAAGGTGCCGGTGAGGTTGGTGTCGATGACCGAGGTGAAGTCCTCCTCGGACATGCGCATCAGGAGCTGGTCCTTGGTGATGCCGGCGTTGGCGATGAGGATCTCGACGGGGCCGTGCGCCTCCTCGATCTCCTTGTAGGCCTGCTCCACCTGCTCGGCATCGGTGATGTCGCATCTGACCGCCAGGAAGCCCGTGGGCGGCTCACCCGAACGGTATGTGATGGCGACCTTGTCGCCGGCATCGGCGAAAGCGCGGGCGATGGCGAGGCCGATGCCCCGGTTGCCTCCGGTGACGAGAACCGAGCGGCTCAACGGATCACCCTTTCCATAGCGGTTTGATACCCCGCCCGGCGCCTGGACGACAGGCGGTGACGACAGGCGGCTTCCTCGAAAACCTATCGGTCCGGGCAGCCCCGCGGAGAATCGGGCACCGACAGTGGCGTAGGGGACTCGCTGTCGGATCCCTACAGAAAGCCTCTTGTCCGACCCATCAAACTCATGGCCCGCGCGCGGGATGGACGACATGATCGGAGCAGTCAGACGCACGGCAACCACGGTCACCTCGACAGAAAGAGACGGCGGTGCCTCATACCATCGACGAGGCCTTCACGGCCCTCCCCCTACGCGCCCTCGCCGACGCGGCCCTCGCACGCGCGCGTGCGCTGGGCGCCGAGCACGCGGACTTCCGGTTCGAGCGGGTGCGGGGCGCCTCCTGGCGGTTCCGGGACGCCAAGCCCGCCGGGTCGTCGGACACCACCGACCTCGGGTACGCGGTGCGGGTGGTGCACGGCGGTACGTGGGGCTTCGCCTCCGGCGTCGACCTCACCATGGACGCCGCCGCCAGGGTCGCCGGGCAGGCGGTGGCGATGGCCAGGCTGTCCGCCCAGGTGATCAAGGCGGCCGGGTCCGACGAGCACGTCGAGCTGGCCGACGAGCCGGTGCACGCGGACAAGACATGGATCTCGTCGTACGAGATCGACCCCTTCTGCGTGCCCGACGAGGAGAAGGCCGGGCTGATCGCGGAGTGGAGCGCGCGGCTGCTGGCGGCCGACGGGGTCGACCATGTCGATTCCTCGCTGCTCACGGTCCACGAGAACAAGTTCTACGCCGACACCGCCGGGACCGTGACCACGCAGCAACGGGTGCGGCTGCACCCGGTCTTCAACGCGGTCTCGGTCGACGAGTCGAGCGGCGAGTTCGACTCGATGCGCACCCTCGCGCCGCCGGTGGGACGCGGCTGGGAGTACCTGCGGGGCACCGGCTGGGACTGGGAGGGCGAGCTGGAGCGGATCCCGGAGCTGCTCGCCGAGAAGATGCGCGCGCCGAGCGTCGAGCCGGGCCTGTACGACCTGGTCGTCGACCCGTCCAACCTCTGGCTGACCATCCACGAGTCCATCGGGCACGCCACCGAGCTCGACCGGGCCCTCGGCTACGAGGCCGCCTACGCGGGCACCTCCTTCGCCACCTTCGATCAGCTGAACAGGCTGCGCTACGGCTCGGAGCTGATGAACGTCACCGGCGACCGCACCGCCGAGCACGGCCTGGCCACCATCGGGTACGACGACGAGGGCGTCGCGGGCCAGTCCTGGGACCTGGTCAAGGACGGCACGCTCGTCGGCTACCAGCTGGACCGGCGCATCGCGAAGCTCACCGGCTTCGAGCGGTCCAACGGCTGCGCCTACGCGGACTCCCCCGGACACGTGCCGGTGCAGCGCATGGCCAACGTGTCGTTGCGGCCGGATCCGGCCGGGATGTCCACCGAGGACCTCATCGGCGGCGTCGAGCGCGGCATCTACGTCGTCGGCGACCGGTCCTGGTCGATCGACATGCAGCGCTACAACTTCCAGTTCACCGGTCAGCGCTTCTACCGGATCGAGAACGGGCGGCTCGCCGGGCAGCTGCGCGATGTCGCCTACCAGGCGACCACCACCGACTTCTGGGGCTCGATGGCGGCGGTCGGCGGGCCGCAGACCTATGTGCTCGGCGGCGCCTTCAACTGCGGCAAGGCCCAGCCGGGCCAGGTCGCCGCCGTCTCGCACGGCTGCCCGTCGGCCCTCTTCAAGGGCGTCAGCATCCTCAACACGACCCAGGAGGCCGGTCGATGAGCGCGCGTTCCAGCAAGCCGCACGAGGTCGTCGAGCGCGCCCTCGAACTGTCCCGGGCGGACGGCTGTGTCGTCATCGCCGACGAGCAGTCCACCGCCAACCTGCGCTGGGCGGGCAACGCGCTGACCACGAACGGCGTCACGCGCGGGCGCACGCTCACCGTCGTCGCCACGGTCGACGGCAAGGAGGGCACGGCCTCCGGGGTCGTGTCACGGTCGGCCGTGACCGCCGACGAGCTGGAGCCCCTGGTGCGGGCCGCCGAGGCCGCGGCGCGCGGCGCCGCACCCGCCGAGGACGCGCAGCCACTGGTCACGGGCGTGGAGCGGTCACCGGAGTTCACGGAGGCCCCCGCCGAGACCTCCTCGGCCGTGTTCGCCGACTTCGCCCCGGCGCTCGGCGAGGCCTTCGCACGCGCGCGTGCGGGCGGCCGTGAGCTGTACGGCTTCGCCAACCACGAGCTGGTGTCGTCGTACGTCGGCACGTCCACGGGGCTGCGGCTGCGGCACGACCAGCCGAACGGGACGCTGGAGCTGAACGCCAAGTCCCCGGACCGCACCCGGTCCGCGTGGGCCGGGCGCTCCACCCGGGACTTCAAGGACGTCGACCCAGCGGCGCTGGACGCGGAGCTGGCCGTACGCCTGGGGTGGGCCGAGCGTCGTGTGGAGCTGCCGGCGGGGCGCTACGAGACGCTGCTGCCGCCGACGGCCGTGGCGGACCTGCTGATCTACCAGATGTGGTCGGCGTCCGGCCGGGACGCGGTGGAGGGCCGCACGGTGTTCTCCAAGCCGGGCGGCGGCACGCGGGTCGGCGAGAAGCTCACCGACCTGCCGCTGACGCTGCGCAGCGACCCGAACGAGCCGGGCCTGGAGTCGGCGCCCTTCGTGATCGCGCACTCCTCGGGGGGCGATCAGTCGGTGTTCGACAACGGGCTGCCGCTCGCGGCCACCGAGTGGATGCGCGAGGGCAAGCTGCGGCACCTGACGACCAGCAGGCACAGCGCGGGCCTGACCGGGCTGCCGGTCGCACCGGGCATCGACAACATCGTCCTGGACGGCGGCGAGGACCGTTCCCTGGACGAGATGGTCGCGGACACCGAGCGCGGGTTGCTGCTGACCTGCCTGTGGTACATCCGGGAGGTCGACCCGGCGACGCTGCTGCTGACGGGCCTGACCCGGGACGGCGTCTACCTCGTCGAGAACGGCGAGGTGACGGGCGAGGTGAACAACTTCCGGTTCAACGAGTCACCGGTCGGGGTGCTGGGCCGCGCCACGGAGGCGGGACGGACCGAGAAGACCCTGCCGAGGGAGTGGAGCGACTGGTTCACCAGGGCGGCGATGCCCGCGCTGCGCGTCCCCGATTTCAATATGAGCTCGGTCAGCCAGGGCGTATAACCTCGTAGTCGGCTGTCACCCGACTGCCCGAAGATCATCGAGGAGACACGAGAACCGTGACGGACATCGTCGACGAGCTGAAGTGGCGCGGGCTGTTCGCCCTGTCCACTGACGAGGACGCTTTGCGCAAGGCGCTCGCGGACGGTCCCGTCACGTTCTATTGCGGTTTCGACCCGACGGCGCCGTCGTTGCATGTGGGGCACCTGGTGCAGGTGCTCACCGTGCGCCGGCTCCAGCAGGCCGGTCACCGTCCGCTGGCGCTGGTCGGCGGGGCCACGGGCCTGATCGGCGACCCGCGCCCGACCGCGGAGCGCACGCTGAACGACCCGGAGACGGTCACCGGCTGGGTCGCCAAGCTGCGCGCCCAGATCGAGCCCTTCCTGGACTTCGAGGGCGAGAACGCGGCCGTGATGGTCAACAACCTCGACTGGACGGAGGGACTCTCCGCGATCGAGTTCCTCCGGGACATCGGCAAGCACTTCCGCGTCAACAAGATGCTGACGAAGGACTCCGTGGCCCGCCGCCTGGAGTCCTCCGAGGGCATCAGCTACACGGAGTTCAGCTACCAGCTCCTGCAGGGCATGGACTTCCTCCAGCTCTACCGGCGCCACGGCTGCACGCTGCAGCAGGGCGGCAGCGACCAGTGGGGCAACCTCACGGCGGGCCTGGACCTGATCCACCGTCTGGAGCCCGACGCGACGGTGCACGCGCTGGCGACGCCGCTGATGACCAAGGCGGACGGCACCAAGTTCGGCAAGACCGAGGGCGGCGCCGTCTGGCTCGACCCGGAGATGACGACGCCGTACGCGTTCTACCAGTTCTGGCTGAACGTGGACGACCGGGACATCTCCCGGTACCTGCGCATCCTGTCCTTCCGCTCCCGTGCGGAGCTGGAGGAGCTGGAGCGGCAGACGGAGGAGCGTCCACAGGCCCGGGCCGCGCAGCGGGCCCTCGCCGAGGAGCTGACGACGCTGGTGCACGGCGCCGACCAGACGGCCGCCGTGATCGCCGCGTCCAAGGCCCTTTTCGGGCAGGGCGAGCTGGCGGAGCTCGACGAGAGGACGCTGGCCGCGGCCCTCTCCGAGGTGCCGCACATCCAGGTCGCCGAGCTCGGCCCGGCCGTCGACCTCTTCACCGAGGTCGGTCTGGTGGCCAGCAAGTCGGCCGCGCGCCGCACGGTCAAGGAGGGCGGCGCCTACGTGAACAACGTCAAGGTCGCCGGCGAGGACGCCGTCCCCGCCAAGGAGGACCTGCTGCACGGCCGCTGGCTGGTACTGCGCCGGGGCAAGAAGAACCTGGCGGCGGTCGAGGTCACGGGCGCCTGAGAGCACGGTGAAGGGGGCGGCCTCCGGCGGTGCCGGAAGCCGTCCCCTTGGCCCTGTCAGGCCCTGCGTCTGTCCCCCCGGGCCGCTGTCCAGGCCCGGTCACCGAGACCGACGAGGATGACCGCGGCCACCAGTTGGAAGACGTGCCGCCACCAGTCGATGCCCGCCGTGGCGTCGACACCGGCCGCCCGGGCGATGGCATTGCCGGCGATGCCGCCGATCATGCCCAGGATGACGGTCAGCCACAGCGGAATATGCTGCTTGCCCGGAATGATCGCCTTGGCGATCAGACCGAGCACCAGTCCTACGATGATCGCCCACAACCAGCCCATCGCTGCCTCCTCGTACGGCTCGACGTGAGCACTACCGTCAGTGTCGGCCCAGGCGTCCCACGCCGCATGCCGAGAGGGCCGTACGCGCGACGGCGCAGGCCCGTCCGCCCCGGTGAGGCGCACCCGGCCTCGTGGCGGGCGCGGGCGCGGCGTAGCGTGGGAGGTGTCCCGGTCAGGTTTCCCCGACCGGCCGTGGGCGGCTACGGGGCGGGGAAACTCCGATACGGGCGGATGGTGGAATGCGATGCGGAAGCAGCGTGGCGACGGCAACGTCCAGGTTTTCCGGATCACCGGTGCCCGGGCGGGACTCCAGGAAGACGTACGCGGGCGGCAGCGCCGCTACGTGATCTCGATGACGGTCCGCACGATCTCCGTGATCCTCGCGGCCACCCTGTGGAACGTCGAACGGCATGTCGCCGTCGTGGCGTTGGTGCTCGGGCTGGTGCTGCCGTACATCGCGGTGGTGATCGCGAACGCCGGGCGCGAGAACGCGCCGTCTCTGCCGTCGACGTTCGTGGCGCCGCCGGCGCGTCCGATGATCGCACCGTCGGGGCCGGACGACGGTCCGGCGGAACCCGTCGCGGAAGATGCCGTGTCCGGGACGGTGCCGGGTGCGCGGAGCGAGTCGCACGAGCGATAGGGGTCTCCCGGGGTGAGACCACGGGAGATCAGGAAGGGAAGCCATCTTCCCGCCAAGCTCAAGAAAAGCTCAGATCAATCATGCTGTTCCAGTGCCGGGCTCGGGGCTACCCGTGACATACTTCGTACGCGCTCCGCATCCCCCGTCGGAGCGACGGACCGACGCCGGGCAGCTCCCCCCGTGGCTGCTCGGCGTCGCCTTTTCTGTGAGACGAAGCTGTGAGTGACGAGACGCCCATCTGTTCCGCGAAGGGCTGCCGTACCCACGCCGTGTGGGTGCTGGCGTGGAACAACCCGAAGATCCATACGCCGGAGCGGCGCAAGACGTGGCTGGCCTGTGAGGAGCATCGCGAGCATCTGTCGCAGTTCCTCGGGGTGCGGGGCTTTCTGAAGGACGTGGTCCTGCTGAAGGAGTGGGAGTCCCAGGACTGACGGGTCCCGGGACTCCCGGCTCCGACGTCTGGTGCCGCGGCAGGCAGTTACCCATGGAGGAGCGGCGTCCGGTGCGTGCTCTCGGCGGGCCGGCCGGAAGTCCTCGTACTGGACGTACTTGGGCTTTCGGCCGGTGCGGCGGTGGGGGCCCCTCCCGTTCGAGCGAAGCCGAGAACGGGGGAGCGTGCCGGGCGTCGCGACGGGGCAAACGTCGCCTGCTGCGGCACTAGCCTCCGATGGCCGACATCGGCCGGTCGGGCTGGACGAACGTCGGGTCGTCGAGGCCCGCTCCCGCCTTCTTGCCCCACATCGCCAGACGCCAGAGGCGGGCGATCTCCTCGTCCGGGGCGCCCGAGCGCAGGGCGGCGCGCAGGTCCGTCTCCTCCTGGGCGAACAGGCAGGTGCGGACCTGGCCGTCGGCGGTGAGGCGGGTGCGGTCGCAGGCCGCGCAGAAGGGGCGGGTGACGGAGGCGATCACACCGACCACATGCGGTCCGCCGTCGACCAGCCAGCGTTCCGCGGGGGCCGAGCCGCGCTTCTCCTCACCCTCGGCGGTCAGTTCGAAGCGGGTGCGCAGGGAGGTCAGGATGTCCCCGGCGGTGATCATGCCGTCGCGCTTCCAGCCGTGCTGGGCGTCCAGGGGCATCTGCTCGATGAAGCGCAGCTCGTAGTCGTGTTCCACGGCCCAGGCCAGCAGGTCGGGGGCCTCGTCGTCGTTGAGCCCGGGCATCAGGACCGAGTTGACCTTGACCGGGGTGAGACCGGCGTCGCGGGCGGCGTGCAGGCCCTCGATGACGTCCTTGTGGCGGTCGCGGCGGGTGAGGGTCTTGAAGACGTCCGGGCGGAGGGTGTCCAGCGAGACGTTGACCCGGTCCAGGCCCGCCTCCTTCAGGGCGGCGGCCGTGCGCCTGAGGCCGATGCCGTTGGTGGTGAGGGACATCTGGGGGCGCGGCTCCAGGGCCGCGACGCGCTCGACGATGCCGGCCAGGCCCGGACGCAGCAGGGGCTCCCCGCCGGTGAAGCGCACCTCCTCGATCCCGAGGGAGGTGACCGCGATGTCGATCAGGCGGACGATCTCGTCGTCGTCGAGCAGGTCCGGCTTGGCCAGCCACTGCAGGCCCTCCTCGGGCATGCAGTACGTGCAGCGCAGGTTGCACCGGTCGGTCAGTGAGACCCTCAGGTCGGTGGCCACCCGGCCGTAGGTGTCGATGAGCACGTGGGCCCCCTCCCTCGTCGCGGATCGTGCGTGCGGCACTGTTTCTCCGACACCTGCGAGCCTACGTGACCCCACCGACAACGCCACAGACCCCGATCCCACGACGTGGGACGCGGCCGCGTCGCGGAACCTGGAGGTTCCTACGACACGGCCGCGCGGGACGGGTCGTGCTCAGTGGGCTCCGGTGCCGGTCAGGGACCGGACCTCCAGCTCCGCGTACTTCTTGACGTCGGGCTCCTCCTTGGACAGGACCGTGCCGAGCCAGCCCATGAGGAAGCCGAACGGGATGGAGATGATGCCCGGGTTCTTCAGCGGGAACCAGGCGAAGTCGACCTCGGGGAACATCGCCTTGGGGTCGCCGGAGACGACGGGCGAGAACAGCACCAGGCCGACGGCGACGATCAGACCGCCGTAGATCGACCACAGCGCACCCTGGGTGGTGAAGCGCTTCCAGAACAGGCTGTAGAGGATCGTCGGGAGGTTCGCGGACGCGGCGACCGCGAAGGCGAGGGCGACCAGGCCGGCCACGTTCAGGTCGCGGGCGAGGGCGCCCAGACCGATGGAGACGACACCGATGAAGACGGTCGCCCAGCGGGCCGCGCGCACTTCCTCGGCACCGGAGGCCTGCCCCTTGCGGATGACGTTGGCGTAGATGTCGTGCGCGAAGGAGGACGACGAGGCGAGGGTGAGGCCGGCGACGACGGCGAGGATCGTCGCGAAGGCCACCGCGGAGATCGTCGCGAGCAGGATCGCGCCCCAGGTCGAGTCGACGCCGCCCAGGTGCAGGGCGAGCAGGGGTGCCGCCGTGTTGCCGGACGGGTTGGAGGCGATGATCTCCTCCTGCGAGATGAGCGCGGCGGCGCCGAAGCCGAGCGCGATCGTCATCAGGTAGAAGCCGCCGATGATGCCGATCGCCCAGTTCACGGACTTACGGGCGGCCTTGGCGTCGGGCACCGTGTAGAAGCGGATCAGGATGTGCGGCAGACCGGCGGTGCCGAGCACCAGGGCGATGCCGAGGGAGATGAAGTCCAGCTTGGAGGTGCCGGTCGCGCCGAACTGGAGACCGGGCTCCAGGAAGGCGGCGCCCTTGCCGCTGTTCTCGGCGGCCGTGCCGAGCAGGTCGGAGATGTTGAAGTTGAACTTCAGCAGCACCAGGAAGGTGATCAGGAGGGTGCCGCCGATGAGCAGCACGGCCTTGACCATCTGGACCCAGGTGGTGCCCTTCATGCCGCCGATGGAGACGTAGACGATCATCAGCAGGCCGACGAGGGCGACGATGAGGATCTTGCCGGCGTCGGAGGTGATGCCGAGCAGCAGCGAGACGAGGACGCCCGCGCCGGCCATCTGCGCCAGCAGGTAGAAGATCGACACCACGATCGTGGACGTACCGGCCGCGGTGCGGACCGGGCGCTGGCGCATGCGGTACGCGAGGACGTCGCCCATGGTGTAGCGGCCGGAGTTGCGCAGCGGCTCGGCCACCAGGAGCAGGGCGACCAGCCAGGCGACCAGGAAGCCGATGGAGTAGAGGAAGCCGTCGTAGCCGAAGAGGGCGATGGCGCCGGCGATGCCGAGGAACGACGCGGCCGACATGTAGTCGCCGGAGACGGCGAGGCCGTTCTGGAAGGCGCTGAACTGGCGCCCGCCGGCGTAGAAGTCGGCGGCGTCCTTGGTCTGGCGGCCCGCCCAGACGGTGATGCCGAGGGTCGCGAGGACGAACAGCGCGAACAGGGTGATGATCAGCGGGCGGTGCTCACTGGCCTCGTTCGCGGCGAGAAAGGTCTGCTGTACGGGGCTCATGCGCCGCTCTCCATCCGGGTCTTGATGGCCTCGGCCTTGGGGTCGAGCTTCGCGGCGGCGTGCCGCGAGTACCACCAGGCGATGAGGAACGTGGTGACGAACTGGGCGACGCCGAGGACGAAGGCGACGTTGATGTTGCCGAACAGCTTGGCGCCCATGAAGCCGCCCGCGTAGTTCGAGAGCAGGACGTAGAGCAGGTACCAGGCGATGAAGCCGACGGTCAGCGGGAAGGCGAACGAGCGGTACGCGCGGCGCAGTTCACCGAACTCCGCGCTCTCGTGCACCTCGGTGAACTCCTCGGGTGAGGGGAGTTTGTGTTGCTCTTTCGAGGGGGGCGGTGCGTCGGTGGCCACGGAGTCTCCTCGCAATGAAGGAAGCGGTTGTGAACGGGGACGGGGGCGAGTGTCCTCGCGCTCCCTGCTCAACGTCACGGCGGCACGCGAGAACCGGTTCAACGGCCCGGCGTTCTTTCCGAAGTCGTTTCGACAAAGCGTTGCTGGCCAGCGAGGGGCCGGGATAGCTTCGCCCTGCACCACCACGTCATGTACCTGCCCGAGCACCACCTGTGCCTCGGGCCGGTTTCGTTTCCGGAGGATGTGGAGACCCCATGTCTCATTTGCGTTCCAGACGCCGGCTCGCCCTCGCCGTGCCCGTCGTGCTGTCCCTGACGGCCTCGCTGGGCTTCCTGCCGGCCACCGCGTCGGCGGCCCCGCACACGGAGTCGGCCACGACGGCGGACGCGCCCACGCTGGCGTACGTCGTCAACACCAAGCTGGACCGCCACACGATCGCGTCGGTGAAGAAGGCGATCGCAAAGGCCGACGGATCGGTCGTGACCACGTACGGGCGGATCGGCGTGATCGTCGTCCACTCCTCGAACCCCGACTTCGCCAAGACGATCCGCAAGGCGCGCGGGGTCCGGTCGGCGGGTGCCACGCGGACGGCGCCCCTGACGGCCGCGGGGACGAAGGAGGAGGGCGCGGTCGAGTACCTGACGGCCGCCCAGGCGAAGCGCACCGAGGCCGCCTCGGCGAAGACGCCCGAGAGCGAGCCTCTCGAGGCGGACCAGTGGGACCTGCGCGCGATCGGCGCCGACAAGGCCGCACAGATCAACCCGGGCAGCCGCAAGGTGACCGTGGCGGTGATCGACACCGGGGTGGACGACACCCACCCCGACATCGCCCCGAACTTCTCCGCGTCCCAGTCCGCCAACTGCGCCGGCGGCAAGCCCGACACCAGCGAGGGCGCCTGGCGGCCCTACACCCCCGAGGACTACCACGGCACGCATGTCGCGGGTGAGATAGCCGCCGCCCGCAACGGCGTCGGCGTGGCGGGCGTCGCTCCCGGTGTGAAGGTGTCCAGCATCAATGTGACCGACCGGGCGAACGGCCTCTTCTACCCGGAGAGCGTCGTGTGCGCGTTCGTGTTCGCCGCCGACCACGGCGTCGAGATCACCAACAACAGCTACTACGTCGACCCGTGGCTGTACAACTGCATGGACGACCCGGACCAGCGGGCCATCGTCGACGCGGTCAACCGGGCGCAGCTGTACGCCCAGAAGAAGGGCACGCTCAACGTCGCCGCGGCGGGCAACTCCAACCACGACCTGGACGCGGACGCGATCGTCGACGACTCCAGCCCCGACGACTCCACCCCGGTCGAGCGCACCATCGACCCGCACGAGTGCTTCGACGTGCCGACCCAGCTGCCGGGTGTCGTCACGGTGAGCTCGACGGGCGTCGAGAACGAGAAGTCGTACTTCTCGACCTACGGCAAGGGCGTCGTCGACGTCGCCGCGCCGGGCGGCGACGCGCGCTACCAGATACCCGACACGCCCTCGAAGAACGGCCGTATCCTGTCCACCATGCCGAACGGCGCGTGGGGCTTCCTGCAGGGCACCTCTATGGCCTCGCCGCATGCCTCCGGCGTCGCCGCGCTGCTGAAGTCCGAGCACCCCTGGGCGTCTCCGGCCCAGCTCCAGGCCCTGATGAAGGCCCAGGCCGACAAGACCGCCTGCCCCGCCTCCTACGACCAGGACGGCGACG
This sequence comes from Streptomyces sp. NPDC096046, assembly GCF_040303285.1. Lineage (NCBI taxonomy): Bacteria > Bacillati > Actinomycetota > Actinomycetes > Kitasatosporales > Streptomycetaceae > Streptomyces > Streptomyces sp. NPDC096046. Next base: position 35,119 of record NZ_JBEOSZ010000018.1, read on the forward strand.
GCACCCAGGACGCGGTCTGCGAGGGCGGCAAGCGCGTCAACGGCTTCTACGGCCACGGCATCGTCAACGCGCTGCGCGCGGTCAAGTGACCCGAACCGCCACCGAGACCTTCCGCGAGATCAGCTCGTACCGTGAACGAACTGGAGACACCATGACTGCGCCGTACGCGCGCTACCGTCGCGCCGTCGCGATCCCGGCCGGGATGGCCATGGCCACGGCCCTCGCGTTCCTGCCGAACACCATGGCCACGGCCGCCGAGGACACCCCTGCTCCCGCTGCGGCCCCGGCCGACGCGACCCCGCTCAGCTACGTCGTCAACGTCAAGCCGGGGTACGGCACTTCGGGGCACGTGAAGAAGGCCGTCGCCAAGGCCGGCGGCACCATCGTGACGTCGTACGACCAGATCGGCGTCATCGTCGTCCACTCCTCGAACGCCGACTTCGCCAAGACCATGCGCACGGTGCGCGGTGTGGGGTCGGCGGGTGCCACCCGCACCGCGCCGCTGCCCTCGGCGTCGACGGGCGACCTGGGCGCGCCGAAGGTGCTGAGCGCGGCCGAGGTCGCGAAGGCCGAGGGGGCCGCCGGACAGGACCCGCTGGAGTCCCTGCAGTGGGACCTGCCCGCCATCAAGGCGGACAAGGCGCACGAGAAGTCGCTGGGCAGCGACAAGGTCACGGTCGCCGTGATCGACACCGGTGTGGACGACACCCACCCCGACATCGCGCCCAACTTCGACCGCGAGGCGTCGGTCAACTGCGTGACGGGCAAGCCCGACACCTCCGACGGGGCCTGGCGGCCGAGCGCGGCGGAGAGCCCGCACGGCACCCACGTCGCCGGTGAGATCGCCGCCGCCAAGAACGGCGTCGGCATGACCGGTGTCGCGCCCGGCGTGAAGGTCTCCGGCATCAAGGTGTCCACCACGGCCGGCTTCTTCTACACCGAGGCCGTGGTGTGCGGCTTCGTGTGGGCGGCCGAACACGGGGTCGACGTGACGAACAACAGCTATTACACGGACCCCTGGTACTTCAACTGCAAGAACGACCCGGACCAGAAGGCGCTTGTGGAGGCCCTCACGCGGGCCTCGCGGTACGCGGAGAGGAAGGGCGCGGTCAACGTCGCCGCGGCCGGCAACGAGAACTACGACCTGGCCGCCGACGAGATCACCGACCCGTCGTCCCCGAACGACACCACGCCGGGCGACCGGGTCGTCGACCCCTCGGAGTGCCTCGACATCCCGACCCAGCTGCCGGGGGTCGTCACGGTCGCCTCGACGGGTGCGAAGGGCATCAAGTCGTCTTTCTCCAACTACGGTCTGGGCGTCGCGGACGTAGCCGCCCCGGGCGGTGACTCGACCGCCTACCAGAAGCCGGACGCGCCGGCCACGAGCGGCCTCATCCTGGGCACGCTGCCGGGCGGCAAGTGGGGCTACATGGCCGGTACGTCGATGGCGTCCCCGCACGTCGCGGGTGTCGCCGCCCTCATCAAGTCGACGCACCCGTACGCCTCTCCGGCCCTGGTGAAGGCCCTGCTGTACGCGGAGGCCGACGCCACCCCGTGCACGGACCCGTACGACATCGACGCCGACGGCAAGATCGACGCGGTGTGCGAGGGTTCGAAGAACCGCAACGGCTTCTACGGCTGGGGCATCGCGGACGCACTGGACGCGGTCACCAAGTAGAGCCCGTGCAAGGGCGTTCCGGGCCGGGCGGGGACACCCGCCCGGCCCGCTTCGTGTCCACGGCCGGCGGACGTGCCCAGGGAGGTACGGCTGCGCCGGCCGGCGGCATGCCAGGGTCGATCGCGTCCCGCCGACTTGCCCGGCCGTGTGAAGGTTGGTGAAGATCCCGGGGTGACCTTGACAAGACCCACCCCCGGGCCGGCCGATCCGTTCGGGCCCGCCGCCCCGAGGCCCGGCGCTGGCCGGGCGTCGGCGGTCCTGGCGCTGGTGACGCTGGCCGCGCTGATCCCGCTGCTCGGCCCCTCCGCCGCGCTGCACGGCACCGGGGAGGCACGACCGCCCGGCGCAGGCGGCATGGGCCTGCTGCGCACGGCGCTGTTCGCGGCGCTGTGCATACCCGTCGGCGAGATGTTCGTGAACCGGCTGGCGCGATCGCTGCCCGGACCGGAGAACGATCCCCTGGGCGTGCCCCGCAGTTGGTCCCCGCTCGCGGCCACCGCCGGTTTCCTCGCCGCCCTCGGGCTCGCCTCGGTCGTGGCCACCGGCAATCTCGTGCCGGACGACCTGGCGGACATCGACGTCGGGGGCCTCTACGCCTCCCGGGACGGCAAGCTCGCTCTGCTGGAGGTCAACGCGTTCCTGGTGGCGGGGTTGTGCGCCGTGTCGCGCCGGCCGGTCACCCAGGTGTGGCCGCTGGCCGCCGTGGTCGTGGCCGAGGCCCTGCGCGCACACCCCACGACCGAGCACAGCCCCCTCATCGGCTCCGGGCTGACGCTCGTCCATCTGCTCTGTGCGGCGCTGTGGGCGGGCGGACTGCTGCACGCGCTGCGCGTCCTGCGGCTCCGGCGCGTCCGCGACGGCACGGCGGCGGGCGTGGCGCTGCTGGGGCTCTACGCGCGCGTGGCGGTCGTGCTGCTCGCCGTCATCACCGCGACGGGTGTGTGCAGTTCCCTGCGCCGGATGCCGCCCGAGACCATCCTGGAGCAGCTGACGGGGACGGCGTACGGGCGGGCGCTGCTCGCCAAGGTGGTTCTCGTGGCCGCCGTCGCCGCCCTCGCCCTGTGCGCCCGGCGGCGGTTGCGCCGGGCGGCCGACCCCTGGACCGCCTGCGCCCCGGCCCGGGCGGAGGTCGTCGCCCTGGGCCTGGTCGTCGCGGCGTCCGGGCTGCTGACGGTGCTTCCGGTGCCCATCCGCTGGTGACGCCGCCGCCTGTCGGACGGCCCGCACCCCGCCTCTCGTCGCGGCCGGGTACCCGCGCGCCGGGCGCCCCGAGCGCGCCGTCGGCCGGCCGGGACGGGACGGCCGGTATCCGCCGGTCCGGTACGGGGCGACGACGGACGACGGCGTAGGGGACGCCCCGCTGATCGACTGAGTGTCGATCAGACGTACGCCCCACGAACAGACAGACCGGACAAGACGCCTGAGGGAGTATCGGAAGAACGGACGATCGCCCCTGGCGTCCCGCGGTGTCGGTCGTGGCCCGTATCCTCAGGAACCATGCTGGAAGACCTGACGACCGCAGTGTTCTCAGCCACGCCGTGGCCGACCGCGTATCCCAAGGGGTACGCGGTCGTTGACGTGGAGACCACGGGCCTGGCCCGGGACGACCGCATCATCTCCGCGGCGGTCTACCGGCTGGACGAGCGCGGCGAGGTCGAGGACCACTGGTACACGACGGTCAACCCGGAGCGTGACCCGGGCCCCGTGTGGATCCACGGGCTGACGAGCGAGGCGCTCGAAGGCGCGCCCCTCTTCCCGGACATCGCCGAGGAGTTCACGGCCCGGCTGGCGGGACGCGTGCTCGTCGCCCACAACGCCGTCTTCGACTGGCAGATGATCGCCCGGGAGTACGCGCGCGCCGAGCGCGAGGTGCCGGTGCGGCAGCGGCTGTGCACCATCGCGCTCTCCAAGGAGCTCGGGCTGCCGCTGCCCAACCACAAGCTGGAGTCCCTCGCCGCGCACTTCGGCGTCGTCCAGCAGCGGGCCCACCACGCGCTGGACGACGCCCGCGTGCTGGCGGAGGCGTTCCGGCCGAGCCTGCGGGCCGCGGCGGCGAACAACGTACGGCTGCCGCTGCACGAGTGCCGGCCGCTGACCGAGTGGACGGACCGCCCCGCCGCGCCCCGCATCGGGCAGCAGGCGGGCCCGGGGGGATACGGCACCTACCGGCCGAGCAGTTGGCGCCCGGCCCGCAAGCGCCCCGCCTGCCCCTATCCCAACCCCGGCCGCTACGAGCCGGGCGGGCGGCTCAAGCAGGGCATGCGCGTCGCCTTCTCGGGTGACACCTCCGTCGAGCGGGATCTGCTGGAGGACCGCGCGACCGAGGCCGGGCTGCACGTGGCCACGAGTCTGTCCCGGCTGACCAGTCTGCTCGTCACGAACGACCCGGACTCGGGCACGTCGAAGGTCGTCAAGGCCCGCCAGTTCGGTACGCCGGTGGTGGACGAGGCGGCGTTCGGGCAACTCCTCGCGGATGTGGAGCCGGCGTCGGGGGGATGACCGTACGGACGGGTGATAACCGGGCGACTCGCCCGGCGACCGCTCGCCCGCGCGGGGGCGACGGCCCACCCTGTGGCGCATGGCGACCTGTGAGGTTTGTGGCAATCAGTACGGAATGACCTTCGAGGTGCACGCGCAGGGCGCGGTGCACGTCTTCGACTGCTTCTCCTGCGCGATCCACCGCATGGCCCCCATCTGCGAGCACTGCCGGGTGCAGATCATCGGCCAGGGCGTCGAGGTCGAGGGCCACTGGTACTGCGGCGCCCACTGCGCCCGCGCGGAGGGAAAGGCAGGAATTGTCGACAAGGTATGAACCCGTACCCACCCGAACGCACCCCACGACCGAGTTGTACGGTCGTGGGGTGTACCGCTTCCTGATGTCCCGGCAGTGGGTGATCCTCACGTTGATCGCCCTGCTCCTCATCCCCACGATGATCAGGCTGGGCATCTGGCAGATGCACCGCTACGAGGAGCGCACCGCCCGGAACGAGCTGGTCACCGAGGCGCTGGCGGCCGAGCCGGTGCCCGTGGAGAGGCTGACCGGACCCGGGCACACCGTCACCAGCGCGGAGCGCTACCGCACCGTGACGGCGAAGGGCCGCTTCGACACGGAGGGCGAGGTCGTGGTCCGGCGCCGCACCAACTCCGACGACGCGGTCGGCTACCACGTCCTGACCCCCTTCGTCCTCGACGACGGCAAGGTGCTGCTGGTCAACCGCGGCTGGATCCCCTCCGAGGGCCCGAGCCAGACCACGTTCCCGAAGGTCCCCGCACCGCCGAGCGGCGAGGTGACCGTCGAGGGGCGGCTGATGCCCGACGAGACGACCGCGGCGAGCGGCATCAAGAACCTCCAGGGCCTGCCCGACCGGCAGATCATGCTGATCAACAGCGAGCAGCAGGCCCGCCGCCTGGACGCCCGGGTGCTCGGCGGTTACATCGCCCAGACCGCTCCCGAGCCCAAGGGCGACCTCCCCGAGCTGCTGGGCGACCCCGGCAAGGAGGACGCCGCGCTGAACTACGCCTACGCCGTCCAGTGGTGGCTGTTCGCCGCGGCCGTCCCGGTCGGGTGGGTCGTCCTGGCCCGCCGCGAGGCCCGGGAGCGGGCTCAGGAGGCGGCGGCCACGACGGCGCAGGACAGGGAGTCGCAGCCGGCCACGGCGTGACACCGTCGGTCATGGTCTTGGCCGTTGTCAGCCGGCCGCGCCGTCCCGCCAGTAGAGGAAGGCCCGTTCGGGCTCGGGCAGCAGGTCCCACGGATGGCGTGTCATGTGGCGGCCGACGCGCCGCAGGACAAGTGCGGCCTCATCCGGGCGGTGGGCGCGGGTCAGGGCGAAGGCGAGCAGGTTGAGGTCGGTCATCGCTTCGGCGTGGGGCTCGACGGCGGTGTGGAACCAGCCGGACAGGGCCCGGTCGAGCTCCTCGGCCGCGCGCAGCTCGTTCCAGTGACCGCTCGCGCAGATGGCGGCGAGGCCCGTCAGACCCTGGCGGTGGGCGCCGAGCTCCACGCGGGCCGCCACCGGCAGCACGGCGAGCGGCGAGCCGTGCGGGGCCTGGACCGCGCTCTGCCGGGCGAAGTCCAGCATGTCGGAGAGCGTGCCGTGGCCGCGCGGCGACAGATAGCCCAGCATCTGGTGGTGGGCGCCACGGTGCCACGGTGCGCGGTTGACTGCCTCGGTCCACACGGGCACGGCGTCACGGACCGGTACGGCACAGGCTCGCATCAGCGAGAACAGGGCCAGCCAGGGCGTCGGATCCCCGGGGCAGGCCTCGGCGGCACGCAGGCACGCCTGTTCGGCCCGAAGAACGGCGGAAGGGTCACCGGCCGGGACCCGGGCCACGGCGGCGCAGGCGGACAGCAGCAGGGCGTCGCCGTGGCCGGGCCGGTCGGCCACCCAGCGCTCGGGGATCGCGGCCGGAACGTTCCGGGCGAGGACCGACACCCGGTGTGCTCTGCGGTCCCAGTCCCATCCGGTGGCGCGCAGCAGCCGGGCGGCCGGCTTCCAGACGGGACGGCTGCTGCCCGCGCCGAGCCCGTGCAGTTGGAGGGCCGGCCGCAGTTCGGCGAGGGTCGCGTGCAGGAGGTCGTCGTCGAGTTCGGGGCGGATCAACAGGGCAGGGCGGCGTCTGGGCATCTCGGTCTCGGCGAAGGTGGAGCGGAGCGGGGCGAGGTGGGTCGCGCGGCGGGCGTGCCGTCAGGGCTGGGGAGGGGCACGCCCGCCGCGCGGCCGGGGAACCACGCGACGCAGGACGTCACGCGGTCGGGCAACCGTGCGGGGGGATGCCGCCGCGCGGGATCAGCAGCAGCGGCCGGGTGCCTCGCACTCGCGCTGCGTGGTGCGCATCCGGTGGTAGGCGCGTCGGGTCGGCACCGGAGCGTGCGGGTGGTGGCGCCGGTGCCGCTCGCAGTAGCGGTCGTACTCCGTCTCGCCGGTCAGCTCGCGCGCGTACCAGAGCACGGTGTCCAGCATCTTCCGTACGGTGCTCACGGGCCTGCCCCCACCAGCGGCTCGGTGTTCCGCTGCTCGGGGGCATCGATGCGGGAGGCGACGTACGGGGCCTCGGTCGTCGGCAGGGGCTCGGTGGCGCGCAGCGCGCGGAAGCACACCACCGCGCAGTTGACCAGGACGACGAGGACCAGCAGCAGGAAGACCGCCATGATCACGCCGTCGACGGTGTTGTTGAGGACGATGGTGTGCATGTCGTCCATGTCGGTGGCGCCCGGCAGCAGTTTGCCCGCGTCGATGGCGTCCGCGTAGACGTCCCGCTGGGCGAAGAAGCCGATCTTCGGGTCGTCCGAGAAGATCTTCTGCCACCCGGCGGTGAAGGTGACGGCCACGTCCCAGGCCAGCGGGATGCCGGTCACCCACGCCCAGCGCAGTTTGCCCGTCTTGACGAGCATGGTCGTGGTGACGGCCAGGGCGACCGCGGCCAGCAGCTGGTTGGCGATGCCGAACAGCGGGAAGAGCTGCTTGATGCCACCGAGCGGGTCGGTGACACCGGCGTACAGGAAGTAACCCCAGGCGCCGACGACCAGGGCGCTGGTGATCCAGATGCCCGGCTTCCAGGTGACCCGGCCGATCGGCTTCCAGACGTTGCCCAGCATGTCCTGGAGCATGAAGCGGCCCACGCGGGTGCCCGCGTCCACCGTGGTCAGGATGAACAGGGCCTCGAACATGATGGCGAAGTGGTACCAGAAGGCCTTCATTCCGGCACCGCCGAACACCCCGGCGAAGATCTCCGACATGCCGACGGCCAGGGTGGGCGCGCCACCGGAGCGGCCGACCAGGGAGTGCTCCTCGACCGCCTTGGCCGCCGCGGCGAGCTGGTCCGGCGTGATGCTGAAGCCGAGGTTCTTCACCGCTTCCGACGCCGTCTCCACCGTCGGGCCGAGCAGCGCGGCCGGGGAGTTCATCGCGTAGAACAGGCCCGGTTCCAGGACGCAGGCGGCGATCAGCGCCATGACGGCGACGAAGGACTCCGTGAGCATGGAGCCGTACCCGATCACCCGGACCTGGGACTCCTTCTGGATCAGCTTCGGCGTCGTGCCGGAGGAGACCAGGGCGTGGAAGCCGGACAGGGCGCCGCAGGCGATGGTGATGAAGAGGAACGGGAAGAGTCCCCCGGCGAACACCGGTCCGGCGCCGGTCGAGGCGAACTCCGTCACCGGCTCGGCCTTGAGGGTCGGGGCGGCGATCACCACGCCGACGGCCATCAGGGCGATGGTGCCGACCTTCATGAAGGTCGACAGGTAGTCACGGGGAGCCAGCAGCATCCACACGGGGAGCACGGAGGCGACGAAGCCGTAGCCGATCAGGCAGAAGACCAGGGTCTCGGGGCTCCAGACGAAGTACTCCGCCATCGACGAGTCCTGGATCCAGCCGCCGCCGAGGATGGCGAGCAGCAGCAGGACGACGCCGATGACACTTATCTCCACGATGTGGCCCGGCCGCAGATAGCGCAGGTAGAAGCCCATGAAGAGGGCGATGGGGATGGTCATGGTGACCGAGAAGGTGCCCCAGGCCGACTCGGCCAGCGCGTTGACGACCACCATGGCCAGCACCGCGAGCAGGATGATCATGATGGCGAAGACACCGATCAGTGCCGCCGCACCGCCCACCCTGCCGATCTCGTCCCGGGCCATCTGACCGAGGCTCTTGCCGTCCCGCCGCATGGAGAGGAAGAGGACGATCATGTCCTGGACCGCGCCGGCGAAGATCACGCCCACGATGATCCAGATCGTGCCTGGCAGATAGCCCATCTGCGCGGCCAGTACCGGACCCACCAGCGGGCCGGCGCCGGCGATGGCCGCGAAGTGGTGGCCGAACAGCACCCGGCGGTCGGTCGGGTGGTAGTCGACACCGTCCTCCAGCCGCTCGGCCGGAGTGGCGCGGGTGTCGTCGACCTCCAGGACCCGGCGGGCGATGAACCCCGAGTAGAAGCGGTAGGCGATGGCGTACGAGCCGAGGGCCGCCATCACCAGCCACACGGCGGAGATCTCCTCGCCGCGCGAGAGTGCGAGGACACCCCAGCCGACCGCGCCGACCAGGGCGACGGCGGTCCACATGAGGATCGACCTGGGGGTCATGCGGGACCGCCGGGGCGGTGGCCCCTCCGGCGCCGGCGCAGCGGATCCGGGCATGGCTGACGTGGGCATGCGACTCCTCACCTGGAGCGGTGTGTCGGGTGGTGCTACGAAGTGGTACGGGGAGGGCGGCGCGATCAGGGACCGTGGCGGTCGTCGCGCCGTGTCAGCGCGTAGGCCGCGAGCAGGCAGAGGCCGCACCCCGGTATCCAGGCGAGCTGGTACCAGTAGAAGAACGGCGTTCCCGCCAGCCGTGGGCTCGCACCGGCGTACCAGGGGACCCACAGCAGTCCCGCGGCGGGAGCGAGCAGCAGGAGGGCGACGGCTACGCGTCGTAGCCGTGGATGGCCGGTCCGTGCCATGACCTGTGCTCCTCTCCCGTGTGCGGTCGGTCTGTGCAAGAGTTGCGCTTCCGCCGAGAACGGTTGACAGCGGATTTCCAGGAGATTTCCGGCCGGTTTTCCTTCTTCCTCTGTCCTCCGAACCGGCCGCCCGCGCAACCAGTAGGCGAGAGTCCAGGCACACCAAGGACGGTGACCCATGGCGGATGGCGCCATGACCACGACGTTCCTCGCCGTCATCGGCGGAGCGTCACTGCTCGCCGTCACCGCACGCCGTCTGCGCCCCGTCGACCGGCTGCCGTCCCTGGAGGGCTGGGCACTCGCCGACCGCAGCCTCGGACCCGGGTGGACCTGGCTGCTGCTGGGCGGCACCATCTTCACCGCGTACACGTTCACCGCCGTCCCCGGACTGGCGTACGGCAACGGCGCCCCCGCGTTCTTCGCGGTTCCGTACACGGTGATCGTCTGTCCGCTCGCCTTCGTTCTGCTGACCCGTCTGTGGTCGGTGGCCCGCCGCCACGGGTACGTCACGGCTGCCGACTTCGTGCGCGGGCGGTACGGTTCACCGCCGCTGGCGCTCGTGGTGGCGCTGACCGGGATCCTCGCGACCATGCCCTACCTGGCGCTGCAGCTGCTCGGCCTGCGGGCCGTGCTCACGGCCGGGGGCCTCTATCCCCGGGGAGCGGCCGGCGACCTGGTGATGGTGGCGTTGTTCGCGGGGCTGGCCGTGGCCACGTACCGGCACGGGCTGCGCGCGCCCGCGGTGATCTCGGCGCTCAAGGCGGTGGCCGTGTTCGTCTCGCTCACGGCCGTGTGCTGGCTGGTCCTGCAACGGCTCGGCGGACCGGGCGCGGTGTTCGAGAAGGCGGCGCGGCGGCTGGCCGGGACGGACACGCCCGACTCCGCCCTGCTGCTCTCCCCCGAGCAGCAGCCCGCCTACGCCACCCTCGCGCTGGGTTCGGCGCTCGCGCTGCTGATGTATCCGCACGTGCTCACCGCCGGGTTCGCCGCCGACAGTTCGCGCACCGTACGCAGGGCCGCCGTGGCGCTGCCCGCCTGGACGGCGCTGCTCGCGCTCTTCGGTTTCCTCGGCATCGCGGCGCTCGCCACCGGGGTGCGGGCACCCGAGGGCGGGGCCGAGGCCGCCGTGCCGATGCTGGTCGACCGGCTGATGCCGGGGCCGCTGGCCGGACTGGTGTTCGGCGCGATCACCGTGGGTGCGCTGGTCCCGGCCGCCGTGATGTCCATCGCGGCCGCCACGAGCTTCGTCCGCAACGTGTACGTCGAGTACGTCCATCCGACGGCCACGCCGAAGCGGCAGGTGCGCATCGCCAAGGCGGTGTCGCTCACCGCGAAGGTGGGGGCTGTGGCGTTCGTGTTCGGGCTGCGCGACCAGGACGCCATCAACCTCCAGCTGCTCGGCGGCGTGTGGATCCTGCAGATCTTCCCGGCGGTCGCCGTCGGGCTGTTCACCGGGTGGCTGCACCGGCGGGCGCTGATCGCCGGCTGGGCCGTGGGCATGGCGTCGGGGACGTATCTGGTGGTGCGCGAGGGTTTCTCCTCGATCGTGCCGCTCGGTGCCGGCGCCGGGCCGCCGGAGGTCTACGCGGGGCTCCCCGCCCTGCTGCTCAACCTGACCGTCGCGGTGGCCGGTACCGCCGCGCTGACACGTCTCGGCGTCCCCCGCGGCGCCGACGCGACAGACCTGCCGTCCCGCCTGACCGTCAGGCGGCGCCCGGAGACGGGAGCGAACACTCCGTGAGACGCAGACAGAACACCCCGGTCACCCTGCCACCGGTCCCCGCACCGGCGGCCGCCCAGGCCGAGCCACTCGTCCCCGCGGTGAGCGATCCTGACGACGTGGAGCGGGAGGCCGGCGTCGCCCGCCTCTTCGAGGTGCACTACTCCTCGATGCTGCGCCTCGCCGTCCTGCTCGGCGCGGACGACCCGGAGAACGTGGTGGCCGAGGCGTACTACCAGATCTACCGCAAGTGGCGGCGCCTGCGGGACGCGGCCGCGGCGGAGGCGTATCTGCGCTCCACCGTCTGCAATCTGACGCGGATGCGGATACGGCACCTCCAAGTCGCCCGCAGACACGAGGAGAACCCACCGAACCCGCCGGACGAGGCGGTCGCCTCCGCGGAGCACGCCGCGCTGCTGCGGGACGACCAGCGCGTGCTCATCGACGCACTCCAGCAGCTGCCGCCCCGGCAGCGCGAGGCATTGGTGCTGCGGCACTGGCTGGGGCTGAAGGAGAGCGAGATAGCCGCCGCGATGGGCATCTCCGGCGGTTCCGTCAAGACGCACACGGCACGCGGCCTCGCCGCCCTGACCCAGGCGATGGAGGCCCGGCGATGACGAATCGAGATGCGACTCCGTCGCGTGGGACCAGCCCGGACCGGACCGGCAACGACCGCACCGAAAGTGAGTTGCGCGAGGCGCTCGAGGCTCTGGCGGGTGGGGTGCTTCCCGACCCGGACGCGTACCGCACGGCACGCGGCGAGTGGCTGCGGCGCGAACGCCGACGGCGGCTCGTGCTCGCCGTGCTGGTCGCGGTCGTTTTCGCCCTGGCGACCCTGATCGGCCTGTGGGTGCTCAACCAGGCACCGTCGGACCCCGGTGTCATCTTCTCCGGCACCGGCTCCCCGGCCGCCTCGGGCCTGTCACTTCTCTGGCCCCCGTCCTGATTGCCGGGGCGGGTTGCCGGGAACCCGCACTCCGTGCACCCCCATATCGAGGACTACGCGCTCATCGGCGACGAACAGACCGCCGCCCTGGTCGGCATGGACGGATCCGTCGACTGGCTGTGTCTGCCCCGCTTCGACTCGGCCGCCTGCTTCGCGAGAATGCTCGGCGACGAGGACAACGGCCACTGGCGCATCGCCCCCGTGGGGGCGGACCGCTGCACCCGGCGCGCCTATCGCCACGACACCCTCGTCCTGGACACCGAGTGGGAGACCGAGCACGGGGCGGTCCGGGTCACCGACCTGATGCCCCAACGGGACCGCGCCCCCGACCTCGTCCGCGTCGTCGAGTGCCTCGACGGCGAGGTGACGCTTCACAGCGTCCTCAAACTGCGCTTCGACTACGGCTCGATCGTCCCCTGGATGCGCCGGTCCGACGGCCACCGCGTCGCCGTGGCCGGCCCGGACTCGACCTGGCTGCGCAGCGAGCCGGAGGTGCACAGCTGGGGCGAGGACTTCGCCACGCACGCGGAGTTCACCGTCACGAAGGGGGAAAAGGTCGCTTTCGTCCTGACCTGGCACCCCTCCCACGAGGAGCGCCCCCCGCTCGTGGACCCGTACGACGCGTTGCGCCACAGCGTGGAGGACTGGCGGGCCTGGGTGTCGCGCTGCCGCTACAACGGCCCCCACCGGGACGCCGTCGTCCGCTCCCTGATCACGCTCAAGGCGCTCACCTACGCCCCCACCGGCGGCATCGTCGCCGCCCCCACGACGTCGCTGCCGGAGGAGCCGGGCGGAGTACGCAACTGGGACTACCGTTACTGCTGGCTGCGCGACTCCACCCTCACCCTGAACACGCTGCTCGCGGCGGGCTACCAGGAGGAGGCCGAGGCCTGGCGGAACTGGCTGCTGCGCGCGGTCGCGGGCGATCCCGCCGACCTGCAGATCATGTACGGCCTGGCGGGTGAGCGACGGCTGCCCGAGTTCGAGCTGCCGTGGCTCTCCGGTTTCGACGGGTCGGCCCCCGTGCGCATCGGCAACGACGCCGTGAACCAGCTGCAGCTGGACGTCTACGGCGAGGTCATGGACTCCCTTTCCCTGGCCCGTGAGTCGGGCCTGTCGGCCCAGCCGGACGTGTGGGCGCTGCAGACGGCCCTGCTGGACTTCCTGCGGACCCACTGGCGGCAGCCGGACGAGGGGCTGTGGGAGGTACGCGGTGGCCGTCGCCAGTTCGTGCACTCGAAGGTGATGGTGTGGGTGGCCGCCGACCGCGCCGTACGCACCCTGGAGCGCCATCCGGAACTGAGCGGCGACCTCGACGGCTGGCGCGCCCTGCGCGACGAGGTGCACCAGGAGGTGTGCGACAAGGGCTACGACGCGGAACGCAACACCTTCACGCAGTCCTACGGCTCGCGCGAACTGGACGCCGCGCTGCTGCTCATCCCGCGCGTCGGCTTCCTGCCGCCGGACGATCCGCGGGTGATCGGCACGATCGAAGCGGTCCGCGAAGAGCTGGCCCACGACGGCTTCCTGCGCCGCTACAGCACGGACGACGGCGAGGTCGACGGGCTGCCCGGTGGCGAGGGCGCCTTCCTGGTGTGCTCGTTCTGGCTCGCGGACGCCCTGCACATGACGGGCCGTACGAAGGAGGCCTGCGAGCTGTTCGAGCGGCTGGTGGGGCACGCCAACGACGTCGGGCTGCTGTCCGAGGAGTTCGACCCGGTGACCGGCCGGCAGCTCGGCAACTTCCCCCAGGCGTTCAGCCACATCGGCCTGGTGAACACCGCCCTCGCCCTGTTCGGTGAGGACGGTGCAGGATAGGGGCCATGGATCTTGGACTGAAGGACCGGGTGTACGTCGTCACCGGGGCCACCCGCGGCCTCGGCAACGCCACCGCGCGCGAGCTCGTCGCGGACGGGGCGAAGGTGGTCGTCTCGGGGCGGGACGAGAAGAGCGTGGCCGAGGCGGCGGCCGAGCTGGGACCGAACGCGGTCGGGGTCGCCGTCGACAACGCCGACCCGGAGGCGGCGGCCCGGCTGATCGGGGCCGCGCGGGAGCACTTCGGCCGTTTCAACGGCGTCCTCGTCAGCGTGGGCGGGCCGCCGGCCGGGTTCGCCGCCGACACCACGGACGAGCAGTGGCAGACGGCGTTCGAGTCGGTGTTCCTCGGCGCGGTACGGCTGGCTCGCGCCGCGGCCACCGAGATGGAGGCCGGGGGTGTCATCGGGTTCGTGCTGTCCGGGTCGGTGTACGAGCCGATTCCGGGGCTGACCATCTCGAACGGGCTGCGGCCGGGGCTGGCGGGCTTCGCCAAATCACTCTCCGACGAGCTGGGGCCGCGCGGTATCCGGGTGGTCGGTGTCCTGCCCGGCCGGATCGACACCGACCGGGTACGGCAGCTGGATGCGCTGTCGGCGGACCCCGAGGCGACCCGGGCGGCTTCGGAGTCCCGCATCCCGCTGCGGCGGTACGGGGCGCCGGAGGAGTTCGGGCGGGTGGCGGCGTTCCTGATGTCACCGGCGGCCTCGTATCTGACCGGGGTCATGGTGCCGGTCGACGGCGGCGCGCGGCACGGATTCTGACGCCGCGCTCAACTCACCCGTTCCGCCCCGCGCTTGACGCCCTTCATCCGCACTTCCACCGGAAGTGATGCAAGGCCCGCCGACGCCCTGGCATGGGTCAGGGCACCGGTCGTGAAGTCGTTCAGGGCCACCCCCGGGTCCACGTGCGGTTCCAGTGCGAGGCGTACGTGGGCCTCGGGGGCGCTGCGACGGCCCTTGAGATGAGCATGGGCCCCGTCCACACCGTCGACGCGGGTCGCCTCCCCGGTGAGAACGTCCTCCAGGGCCCGGCCCCGCAGCAGCGCTCCCTCACCGTCGCCGGTGTCGACGAGGACCTCGGCGAGGCGGCGTCGGCGCAGCACGGCGACGAGCCACCACAGGGCGAGCAGCAGCAGGGCCGCGAGGGCGGCGATGACGACCGGCCACCACCAGCCGTCGTCACGCCAGCGGGTGCGCTCGGCGTCGCTCAGCAGCACGTCGTGCTCGCTGTCGTGGATCCACCACGAGGGCACCGGGGCGCCGAGGCCGACGGCAAGGACGGAGCCGCCCAGCACCAGCAGGATCAGGCCGATCAGCCCGAGGAACACGCGGTTGACGCTCCTGAGCACCGCTCTCACCCCTTCCGGCCGGGCCGTCGGACGCGTACCGACAGCGAGGGCGGCTTGGACAGCCCCAGGCCGTTCACCGCGTCGCCGAGCACGGCGTCCAGATCGGTTCGTACGTCGTCCAGTTCCCGGAAGTGCGACACGGCGCGGACTTTCGCCCGCCGGCGGCGCACCCGGGCCTCCGCCGACTGCACACCGGCCACCTCCACGGCCCGGTCCCGCAGCGCGGTCTCGGCTGCGGCCCGGTGCAGTCCGGCGCGTACGTCGGCGTGTGTGCGCCGCATCGGGAGCACGGCCCGCAGGCCGGGTGTGACCGCCAGGGTCAGCAGCCACAGACCGAGGACGGCGGCCACCCCGGCGCCGACGCGCACCCAGGTGTCGTCGAGGGGCCGTTCGGCGAGCTGCCGGGCCAGTTCCCGGCGCCAGTACATGCCGGGCCGGCCGGCGCGCACGGAGACGACGTCGTAGAGGAACAGCCCGGAAAGGCCCAGGAGCAGCAGGGCGACGATGCCCGCGGGGACACGGCGCGCCGACCAGAAGCGGCCCGCGCGGCCGTCCTCGTCCCGGGCCGCCGACGGTCGTCCCTCGGCGGCCGGCGTCGGGGAACGGCCGGGTCCGTCGCCGTTCTCCGTCTCCTGCCGGCCGAGGACGGGCAGACGCTGTGTGGTGCCCTCGGGGGGCTGTGTGCCCTCGGGTTCGCTCATCGCGTCCTCCCCTCCAACGCGCCGGGCGCGGCGGCCAGATGCAGCCGCTCCACCTGGACGACGACCTCCGGCACCTGCATGCCCGCCAAGGAACCCACCCGCTCGACGACTTGGTGACGCACCTCTCGGCAGCGGGCGCCGATGTCGCACGGGTAGTCCAGGTCGATGTGGACCCGGACGTGGGCCACCTCGTGGTGGACGACGACCGACGCGGACGGCCGGTCGGCGTCGGGCGGCAGCGTGCCCACGGCCTCGTGGGCCGCCTGCGAGGCGATCTTCGCGACCACCCGGTCGGCGATCCGGGTCGCGCCGCGCTCGCCCGGCGGGACGACGGTGCGAGGTCTGTCGAGCTCACCGGTCCCCGTGCTCACCGGCGTCACCGCCGCCGTTCACGGGGCCGGAAGAAGTCGCCGAGTTCCATGTCACCGTCCAGGAACCGCCCGACGACGAAGCCGACGGCGCCCAGTGCCGCCACCAGCAGAAAGGCACCGAATCCACCGAAATATCCGGCGAAAGCCAGCGCCATGCCGGCGATCATGCCGACCACGGCCATACTCATGCGCTCCTCAGCTCCTCAGCCGTTGTGCCGTCCGATGCCCGTACCTCACTGGATCCGGCGCTCCGGTTCCTCTTCCTCCTCGTCCGGCAGCTTCACGTCGCTCACCGCGATGTTGACCTCGACGACCTCCAGGCCGGTCATCCGCTCCACGGCGGTGATCACGTTCTCCCGTACGTCGCGGGCCAGATCGGCGATCGACACGCCGTACTCGACGACGATCTCCAGGTCGAGGGCCGCCTGCACCTCGCCGACCTCGGCCTTCACACCGCGCGTCACCGACTTCTGGCCGCCGGGCACGCGGTCGCGCACGGCGCCGAAGGTGCGGGACAGGCCGCTGCCCATGGCGTGTACGCCGTCGACGTCACGGGCGGCCATCCCGGCGATCTTCTCCACCACGCCGTCCGCGATGGTCGTCCGGCCCCGGGAAGCCGGGTCACCACCACCGCGCTTGACCAGCGGGCTCCTGCGCGCCGTGGGCGTCTCGGAATCCCCGCCCCGGTTGTCGGTCATGTCAGTCATCGCCGTACGTCCCTTTCGGTCGTCGTCCTGGCACCACCGTAAGCACGGTTACGCGGGAGCGCGCCTCTGATGCGGCAGGCTGGAGGAATGACGGCCGATCGATGGACGCAGGCAGTGAGACATCAGCTGGGAATCGGCAGGCTGCTGCCGCTGGGTGACGCGCGGGACGGCGCGTGGATCGCGGAGGGGGCAGCCGAGGCGGTGCTGCGGAGCGCGGCGTGGGACACGCCGGGCGTACGCCTGGCCGCGCTCCGTGTCGCGCTCTGCGACACGGAGGACACCGCGGAGCCGGCCGTACCGGCTCCGCCGAGCGCCCTGCCGCCGGGGCCGCTGCGGGTGACGGCGGAGTTCGCGGCGACGGCCGCGCAGCCGTTGCCGGCGACGGCCTCCCGGCTGCGGGCGACACTGGCGGCCGCCGCGACCCGGCTCGGGCTGGCGGTGACGGAGGTGGATCTGCGGGTGACGGGGCTGCTGGGCGATCAGGAGCCGGCTGGAGCGGGGTCCGCCGCGCCTCTTCCCGAACCGCCGGGTGCCGCGCGGGCCGAGGGCGGCGACGAGGCCCGGGTGGCCGCCGCCGCGCTCGGAGTCCGGGGCGTGCTCCATCTGACCGGCACGCTGGGCCACCCCGTGCGCATCGAGGAACGCCCCTCCGAGGACGCCGCGCCGGCGCACCGCCATGTCCGGCTGGAGCTGGCGGTGGGTGCGGACCAGCGGGCCAGGGACGTGGCCCGCGAGGTCCGGACGGCGGTCAGGAGGGTGCTGCCGGATCACCCGACGGTGGCGGTCGTGGTGAGCGCGATCGGCTGACCGCGCTCCCGTCCGGTGAGGCCGCTCTCAGTCCCCGATGCCCGCGAGGTCCCGCAGCCGGCGGGCCTGGGACTGGCGCTCCGCCGCGCGCTGCTCCTCGTGGGTGCGGTCCTGGGCGCCGCGCAGCAGGGCCTTGGTCTCGACGACCGCGTCACGGGGCGCGGCGAGCACGGCCGAGACGAGGTCGCGGACGGTGGCGTCGAGCTGGTCGGCGGGCACGGCGAGGTTCGCGAGACCGGTGTTCACGGCCTCCTCGGCCATGACGAAGCGCCCGGTCACGCAGATCTCCAGCGCGCGGGCGTATCCGACGATTCCCACCAGCGGGTGCGTGCCCGTCAGGTCGGGCACGAGCCCGAGGCCGGTCTCGCGCATGGCGAACTGCACGTCGTCGGCGACGACGCGCAGGTCGCAGGCGAGGGCGAGCTGGAAGCCCGCCCCGATGGCATGCCCCTGGACAGCGGCGACGGAGACGATGTCGCTGCGCCGCCACCAGGTGAACGCCTCCTGGTATTCGGCGATGGTCGCGTCCAACTCGGCGTCCGCGCCGCGCGCGAGGTCGATGAACGACGGTTCGCCGTCGAAGCCCTCGGGCGTGAACGCCTGCCGGTCGAGGCCGGCCGAGAAGGACGTGCCCTCGCCCCGCAGCACCACGACGCGGACGGTGCCCGGCAGCTGCCGCCCGGCCTCGGTCAGCGCGCGCCACAGAGCGGGGCTCTGCGCGTTGCGCTTGGCCGGGTTGGTCAGCGTCACCGTGGCGATCGCGTCGTCGACGGTGAGCCGTACGCCGTCCTTGTCGAGTACGGGAACGAGGTCCTGGTCGGGCGAAGCCATGGGACGCCTCCGATGTGTGCGGTCGCCTTCGTGCCGTACGACGGCTTCACCGCCGTAGCAGGCCACGCTTAAGTGACTGCACAGTAACCACCCGGCCGATCAGACGACCGACCGGGTGGCCACCATCGGAGCCGAGGGGCCACCCGGGGTCAGGCCGTGGCCTTCTTACCCCGGGTCGCCCCGCCACGCCCTCGGAGCGTGACACCCGACTCACTGAGCATGCGGTGCACAAAGCCATACGAGCGGCCGGTCTCCTCGGCCAACGCCCGGATGCTCGCACCGGCGTCGTACTTCTTCTTCAGGTCTGCCGCGAGCTTGTCGCGCGCGGCGCCGGTCACCCGGCTGCCCTTCTTCAGAGTCTCGGCCACCCGTGCCTCCTCATGGGAAGTGCGCTCTGGTCTCCTCATGATCACCCCTCCGGGCCGTCATGGCCACCCATTCGGCAAGGTCCGTGAGACAAGGTTGTGACGACGGGAGCACACCCCCACATTCGGAATGCGAGATTCCGGAGAGTGCTGTCCGTACGGCCGAACGGATGGTGGAGGAAAAGGCCAGGTCAGAAAGGCGGCGCGGCCGAGCCCCGAAGAATCGGGGGCTCGGCCGCGAAATCGATGTAGGACACACCTCGGTACGAGGAGATCTCACACAGATGATGGATCACCGCTGGGCCGAATGATCCATACGCCGTTGATCACGCATTCGATCAAGCGAGAGCGACGAGATCCGCGTAGTCGGCGCCCCACAGGTCCTCGACGCCGTCCGGCAGCAGGATGATCCGCTCCGGCTGGAGTGCCTCGACCGCGCCCTCGTCGTGGGTGACGAGGACGACCGCGCCCTTGTACGTGCGCAGCGCGCCGAGGATCTCCTCGCGGCTGGCCGGGTCAAGGTTGTTGGTCGGCTCGTCGAGGAGCAGCACGTTGGCTGAGGACACCACCAGCGTGGCCAGGGCGAGCCGGGTCTTCTCACCGCCGGACAGGACGCCGGCCGGCTTGTCGACGTCGTCGCCGGAGAACAGGAACGAGCCGAGCGTCTTGCGGACCTCCACCAGGTCCAGGTCGGGGGCGGCCGAGCGCATGTTCTCCAGGACCGTGCGCTCCGGGTCGAGGGTCTCGTGCTCCTGCGCGTAGTAGCCGAGCTTGAGGCCGTGGCCCTCGATGACCCTGCCGGTGTCGGGCTTCTCCGCCCCGCCGAGCAGGCGCAGCAGGGTCGTCTTGCCCGCGCCGTTGAGGCCGAGGATGACGACGCGCGAGCCCTTGTCGATGGCCAGGTCGACGTCGGTGAAGATCTCCAGCGATCCGTAGGACTTCGACAGGCCCTCGGCCATGAGCGGGGTCTTGCCGCACGGCGAGGGCTCGGGGAAGCGGAGCTTGGCGACCTTGTCGGACTTGCGCTCGGCCTCCAGGCCGGCCAGCAGCTTGTCCGCCCGGCGGGCCATGTTCTGCGCGGCGACGGTCTTGGTGGCCTTGGCCCGCATCTTGTCGGCCTGCGAATGCAGCGCGGACGCCTTCTTCTCGGCGTTCTGCCGCTCGCGCTTGCGGCGCTTCTCGTCGGCCTCGCGCTGCTGCTGGTAGAGCTTCCAGCCCATGTTGTAGACGTCGATCTGGGCGCGGTTGGCGTCCAGGTAGAACACCTTGTTGACGACCGTCTCGACCAGGTCGACGTCGTGGGAGATCACGATGAAGCCGCCGCGGTAGGTCTTCAGGTAGTCGCGCAGCCAGACGATCGAGTCGGCGTCGAGGTGGTTGGTGGGCTCGTCGAGCAGCAGGGTGTCCGCGTCGGAGAAGAGGATCCGCGCCAGCTCGATACGGCGGCGCTGACCACCGGAGAGGGTGTGCAGCGGCTGGCCGAGCACCCGGTCGGGCAGGTTGAGCGCGGCGGCGATGGTGGCGGCTTCGGCCTCGGCGGCGTACCCGCCCTTGGTGAGGAACTCCGTCTCCTGGCGCTCGTACTGCTTGAGCGCCTTCTCGCGGGTGGAGCCCTGGCCGTTGGCGATGCGCTGTTCGTTGTCGCGCATCTTGCGGAGCAGCACGTCCAGGCCGCGGGCGGACAGGATGCGGTCGCGGGCCAGGATGTCGAGGTCGCCGGTGCGGGGGTCCTGCGGGAGGTAACCGACCTCGCCGGAGCGGGTGATGGTGCCGCCGGCCGGGATGCCCTCGCCCGCCAGGCACTTGGTGAGGGTGGTCTTCCCCGCGCCGTTGCGGCCGACCAGGCCGATGCGGTCGCCCTTGGCGATGCGGAACGAGGCGTTTTCGATGAGGACGCGGGCACCGGCGCGCAGCTCGATACCGGAGGCGGAGATCACGGACAGACTCCAGGGCGGATACGGGGGCGGGATGGACGGCTGAGGACGTTCCCGCCGTCTAATGCGCGAGGAGAATGGCCATGAGGACAGTCTAACGGGGACGTGCAACCACTTTTTCTGTGTGCGGGTGTTCGATCACCGGCGGCCGGACGCAGGGCCGCTGTCAGCACCCGGTGGAAGACTGAGCGGTGGGCCGGACTCCGGCTCCTCCCGGCGGGGGGACACGCAGCGAGACACGAGGAAGTGATCGCCATGGCAGGCACGTCCGGCGGGCGCCCGAGCATCTACCCCACGCTGCTGTACGCCGACGCGAAGGCGGCGATCCGGCAGCTCACGGAGGCCTTCGGCTTCACGGAGCTGTCGGTGTACGAGGGCGAGGACGGCTCGGTGACACACGCCGAGCTGGCGCAGGGCAACGGCGCGGTGATGGTCGGCACCAAGGGCCGCGGCGGCGTGTTCGACGCAGCCATGAAGAACGCGGGCACCACGGGGGTGTACGTGGTGGTGGACGACGTCGACGGCCATCACCGGCACGCCGTGGACCACGGCGTGGAGATCCTGATGCCCCCGACGGACCAGGACTACGGATCGCGGGACTACATGGCCCGGGACCTCGAGGGCAACGTGTGGAGCTTCGGGACGTACGCGCCCGAGATGGCGGGCTGACCGCCGCGGGGCGTGCCGCGGGGGCGCCCCGCGGGGCTCAGCTGCCGCCGGTGTGCACCTGGAAGGCGGCCCGGCGCACCGCCTTGGCCAGCGCCGGGTCGGGGTGCGCGGCGGCGAGGGCCACCAGGACCTGCACGGTGCGCGGGTGGCCGACGGCGCGTACCTCGTCCAGGAGCATCGGGACGGTCGGCTGCACCGCGGACTCCAGGTGGCGCACGAGCAGCGGCGCCTCACCGTGGTCGGCGACGGCGGCGGCGGTGTCCACCCACAGCCAGGTCGCCTCCTGGCGGGTGAGGACCTCGTGGGCGTCCTCCGGGTCGGCCCCGTCGTGCTCGGCCAGCCACAACAGCGCATACGGCCTGAGCGTCGGCTCGGTCAGCACGGCGCGGACGTCCGGCTCGGCGGGCGCGCCGACCACGCGCAGCGCCTCGAAGGCGAGGCCGCGCAGCAGGGCGTCCTCGCCGCGGGCGGCGCCGAGGAGCTCGGTGACGGCGCTGCCGACGGGGCGGGCGGCGAGCCAGGCGCGGTACTCGGCACGGGCCGCGTTGGGGCGCAGCTGGGCACAGCCGCGGAGCATGTCCTCGGCGGCCTGCTCGATGTTCCCGGCGGGGCTCTGCGCGGCGACGCAGATCTGCTCCAGCTTGATCCAGACGGCCCAGCTGCCGAGCGGGGTGAGCGTGGCCTGGCCGTCGCCGTAGGTGAGGGCGCCGACAAAGGCGAGGGCGCGCAGGGCCCAGTCGAGCAGGGGGGCGAGCGGGGCGTCGGTGGGCTCCGGTTCGGCCGGCGGCTCGGGCTGGGGGCCGTAGGGGATCTCGCAGCGGGCGGTGCGCAGCTCGGTGACGCGCTGCTCCAGGAGGTCGAGGAGCTGCTCGACGGGGACGGGCCCGGCGGACAGCTGGAGGAAGGAGAGCACCTGCGGCATGGCCGAGACGACCTCGGCGACGGCGGCGGGCTCGTGCTCCGCGGGCTCCGGATGGGCGAGCGACCAGGCGTCGAAGAGTGCGACCCAGCCGCGCAGCACGGCACTGTCGTCGCGGTCCCAGGCGCGCAACCGCCAGCCGGGGCGTGCGCTGTCGCCGTGCACCTCGACGAGACCGGCGAGGCGGGCGGTGTCCCAGTCGGCTCTGACCTGAGCCGCGGTCAGACCCAGCTCGCGGGCGGCCCGTTCCGCGGTCGCGTCGGAGAGGGTGGCCTTGCCGTCGTCGGTGGCGCTGTCCCGGCCGGGGCCGAGCGCGGTGTCGGCCCAGCGGGCGACGCGGGCCGCGTCGGCGAGACCTGAGCGTGCCATTCTGGCCAGTTCCGCCGGTGCCGGAGTGCCCTCCGGGGGGCGTGGTGCGGGTCGGCGCGAGCGCCGCTGGTTCATCGCTGGAGGGGCGGCGGCCAGGGGTCGCGGGCGGACGAGTCGAAGCCTGGAGTCGCGCGGGATACGGGACGTCACGGGTGCAGTCTTCCGGTTGACGGTCCGAAAACCCAAACGGAATGTCACGGCGGGCGACGGGGATGGCCAACGCACCGGTTGCCGGAAGTGGTCGAGGGCCGGGAACCGGCCAGTGGTACGACGCTAAACGGAATCATCGCGACCGATCGGCGGGGAGGGGGAGGGGGCGTGGTTGCGACGGGGCGAAGGGGGCGTGAACGAGGGGGGAACGCCAGAAGCCGCGACAGGGGCCGCACCCCGGCGGCGGATGTGAACGAGGTCATATGAGAGGTCACATGAGGGGGGTCAGGAAGCGCCTGAGGGCTTCCTCGTAGGCCTTGGGATCGGCGTTCCACATGGCTCCGTGAGGGGCGTCGCGGACGGTGTGGAAGGCGACCATGTCGGGGCGGGCGTCGGCCAGGCGGCGCGAGAACTGCCAGGGGGCGACGGCGTCGTCCGGCCCGTGGAGGACGAGCACCGGGACCCGGAGCTCGTCGGCCGGGAGGGTGCCCGCGACGCGGTCGGCGGACAGGCCGGTGCGGCCCTGGGCGGCGCGGACCGCGAGGGGCAGCAGCGCGCCCGGGGTGCGGCGGGCCGAGGCGAGGGCGCGCAGGGTGGCCTCCCAGCTGAGCACCGGGGAGTCCAGGACGAGCCCGGAGATCCGCTCGCGCAGGCCGGACCGCGCGGCGGCGCGCAGGGCCATGGTGGCGCCGGTGGACCAGCCGTGCAGGACGACCTGGCGGGCTCCGTGGCGCACGGCGTGGCGGATGGCCGCGTCGAGGTCGCGCCACTCGGTCTCGCCGAGGTGGTTCAGCCCGTCGGGCGGGCGGGGCGCGCCCAGGTCGCCGCGGTAGGCGAGGGCGAGCACCGGGAACTGGCTGCGGTGCAGGAATCCCATGACGTTCAGGGCGAGTTCCCGGGTGGTGCCCAGGCCGTGCACGGCGATCACCCAGGTGTCCCGCTTGCCCGGCACGAACCACGCGGGCAGGGCGCCGAGTTCGCCGGGGATGTCGACGTCGGCGTGTTCGAGCCCGAGAGCGCCCGGGTTGCCGACGTACACGTTCGGGGTGAGCCACACCTTGTCGCCGGACGCCAGCGTGCCGTGCGTGACGCTCTCCAGCCGGCGCACGACGGTGTCGGCGGAGTGCGAGGCGCCGGTCAGGACGGGGCCGACGACCGCGTGGGAGCCGTCCCCGGACAGGCCGTAACGGCCGGGGCGCAGGGCGGCGAGGTCCCGGGTGAGGGTGATGCGCCCGGCGGCGGTGCCGTGCACGGTGAGCCGGGGTTCGGTGGGCAGCGGCCTGCCGGGGGGCGCCTTGAGCGCGGCGTCGCTGGCGAGCCGGCCGGCGGCCACCGCGGCGGCACCGGCTCCGATCATGGCGGTGACGGCAGCGGCCGTCGCTTTGACAGTGCGCACGGCTCCAGTGTCCTGGCGGATGCCGTGGGCGACCAGTGGGGGCGACGGCGGGGTGACGTCCGCGGCGGCCGCCCGGACGGCTCAGCCTCGCTGGCCGTAGCCGCGCAGGCGCTCCTCCACCTCGGTGAGCTGTTCCCGGGACAGCAGGCCGGGGGTCAGGCCCGGCACCGAGGAGGCGGTCAGCCACAGACGGCACATCCACTCCAGCTGGGCGGTGCGGTCGTAGGCCTGGGCAAGGGTGCCGCCGTAGGTGACGGTGCCGTGGTTCTGGAGGAGGCAACCGGAGCGGCCGGCGAGGGCGCGGAGCATGTTCTCGGCCAACTCGTCGGTGCCGTACGTGGCGTACGGGGCGACCCGGACGGGGCCGCCGAGCGCCGCGGCCATGTAGTGGATCAGCGGGAGCTCGCGCACGAGCGTCGAGACGGCCGTCGCGTGCACGGCGTGGGTGTGGACGACGGCCAGGGCACCGGTCGTGCGGTAGACGGCGAGGTGCATGGGCAGCTCGCTGGTCGGGACGAGCGTGCCGAGGACCTGCCGGCCGTCGAGGTCGACGCCGGTCACGTCGTCCGGCGCCAGGCGGTCGTAGGGCACACCCGACGGCGTGACCAGGACCGTGTCGCCGACGCGCACCGACACGTTGCCGGACGTGCCGACGACGAGTCCGTCCGCGACCGTCCGGCGGGCCGTCGCGACGAGGTCCTCCCAGGCCCGCGCCTCCTCGGGGCGCGCACTCCCGCGCCGCTCCCCCGCGCCCGGTCCGGCCTGCCGTGCGCCTCCCGTGCCCCGCCCGTCGCCTCGCAGCTCAGCCATGCCCCGATCCTGCCAGGCGGAGGCTCAACCCGCCGCCGGGCGGGGCAGGTTACGCGGCGGGAGATCTGCGGACATGCACCGATCCTCCGACGCGCTCCGGGGAATTTCGCCGTGCACGTCGCCGTCCCGGACCGGCCGGAACACACCGCCGCCCGCGCGCCACATCGCATACAACCCGCAGGACAGGCAGCACGGCCGCTACGGCCTGCCCGGGCAGGGCGGGGACGGTCGGCCGGATCAAGTGGTTCGGCGACGAGACCGAGCGGCCGACCGGCCGCCGACCGGTGATGCGCACGACCGCCCGCGGGTGGATCACCGGCACCGGCGGCAGCGGCCCCTCCGCGGCCGGCCACCCCCCTGGCAACGGCAGCCACTCCCTGCCGGGTGACCGAAATCTCTTCAGCGGGTCGCTCGATCGGCTGAAGCGGTTCGCGCGGGGCTCGTGACCAACGGGCGCCGGGGCCGCCGTTCCGGGACGGAGTCGCGACCTCCTTCTGCGGTCACCCCCACGACCTTCTCAGTTCACCTTCCGTTCATCCAGGTTGCCTACGTTCATCCGGTCAATGACCTCGAACGATTGCCTGGGTAAATGGAAAGCTTCTCGCTGATCCTCGCGATTGTGGTAGTAACCGCACTCGCGTTCGATTTCACGAACGGTTTCCACGACACCGCGAACGCCATGGCCACGACCATCTCCACGGGCGCCATGAAGCCCAAGCCCGCAGTGGCCATGTCCGCGGTTCTCAACCTGGTCGGCGCCTTTCTGTCCGTCGAAGTCGCCAACACGATCTCCAAGGGCCTCGTCGACGAGGCCGGCATCCGTCCCGAGGTCATCTTCGCCGCCTTGGTCGGCGCGATCCTCTGGAACCTGCTGACCTGGCTGGTCGGTCTGCCTTCCAGCTCCTCCCACGCCCTCATGGGCGGCCTGATCGGCGCCACGATCGCCTCGGCGGGCGTCGGCGCGGTGCACGGCGACGTGCTGGTCACCAAGGTGCTCATCCCGGCGATCGCCGCCCCGCTGGTCGCGGGCGTCGCGGCGATGCTCGCCACACGGCTGACCTACTCCCTCGGCAGCAAGGCCGACGACAAGGCGTCCAAGAAGGGCTACCGGGCCGGCCAGATCGCCTCCGCGGGCCTGGTCTCCCTGGCCCACGGCACCAACGACGCCCAGAAGACGATGGGTGTCATCACCCTCGCCCTGGTCGCCGGCGGCGCCGTCGCCCCCGACTCCGACCCGCCCATGTGGGTCATCCTCTCGGCGGGTCTCGCCATCGCGCTCGGCACGTACCTGGGTGGCTGGCGCATCATCCGCACCATGGGCAAGGGACTGACCGACCTCCAGCCGCAGCAGGGCTTCGCCGCCCAGACCTCCGCGGCCACGGTCATCCTGGCCTCCTCGCACCTCGGCTTCTCCCTCTCCACGACGCACTCCGTGTCCGGTTCGGTCATGGGCGCGGGACTCGGCCGCAAGGGCGGAGTGGTGCGCTGGTCCACCGCGACGCGGATGTTCGTCGCCTGGGGCCTGACGCTGCCGGCGGCCGCCCTGGTGGCCGCCCTCGCCGAGTACGTCACCGGCTTCGGCAACTGGGGCACCGCCGTGGTGGCCGTCTTCCTCATCGCCTCCAGCGCGGCGATCTGGAAGCTGTCGCGGCGTGAGGTCGTCGACCACACGAACGTCAACGACACCGACGCGGCGGAGCCGGCCGGTGTGGTGACCGCGGCGATGGCCGCGGTGACGCCGCCGCCCGCGGGCGGCACGGTCGCCGAGGAGCCGGTCCACCCGTTCCCGGCCCAGGCCACCGCCGAACGGACGCCGACCACGACCACGACGGTCTGACCCCGCCCACCGGTTACAAGGAAGAGTCTCCGATATGAAGATCGACTGGGCGGCCCTCGGCTCCGTCTTCGGTGTCAGCCTCGTGGCCACCGTGGCCCTCGTCGGCCTGTTCACCCTCGGCATCACCGGCCTGTCGCGCCGCGAGCGCGCGGTGGCGCAGGGCGGGTCCGCCGGGCTCGCGGTCACGGGAGCGTACACGTGCTTCGCGGCGTGCGCGGCGGCCGTGGGCTACGGGATCTACCTGATCGTGGCCTGACGGCCCGACACACCTCGTGTCCGCCGGGCGGTGCGGGACTTCGGTCCCGCGCCGCCCGGTCGTCGTGTGCGGGAAGGGGCCGGTGTGGGGTTCTCCACACTCTCCCCTCGCAGGTCAACGGCAAGTTGACGGGGGTTGCCGGCCGTGGTGGACTGCCGGGGCCAGTACGGCGGCAGGAGAGGAAGCCGGTGAGATTCCGGCGCGGTCCCGCCACTGTCACCGGGGTGACGATCCCCGGGAGCCAGGAACTCTCGCCGCCGGTCTCGTCGAACCAGGGCGTGGACACCCTGAGTGAGGACACGTATCGCCATGCGCGGCTGCCGATCCCGTTCCAGCACCCCACCTCCGCCTGCCCTTCCGGCCGGCTGAGCCCATGGGTGCCGGTCGCGTCTTCGCGTACGGCGCCGCCGCCGGTCTGATCGGTGACCTGCTGCTCGGTGATCCTCGCCGAGGGCATCCGGTCGCCGCGTTCGGACGGGCCGCGGGCGCCGTGGAACGGGTGTTGTGGCGGGACCACCGCGGGTGGGGCGCGCTGCACACCGCCGTGTGCACCTCGGGGGCCGTCGCCCTCGGTTCCGTCGCCGCGCGTGCCGTGCGGACCTCCTCCGTCACCTCCGTCGCGCTGACGGGTGCCGCCACCTGGGCCGTCGTCGGGGGGACTTCGCTCGCCCGGGAGGCGCGTGCCGTCGGGCGTGCCCTGGAGGCCGGTGACGTCGAGACGGCCCGGGCCCGGCTGCCGCGTCTGTGCGGGCGGGACCCGCAGGCCCTCGACGCCGACGGGATCGCCCGGGCCGTGGTCGAGTCGGTCGCCGAGAACACCTCCGACGCGGTGGTGGGGGCCCTGGTGTGGGGAGCCGTCGGCGGGGTGCCGGGGCTGCTCGGGTTCCGGGCCGTCAACACCCTGGACGCGATGGTCGGACACAAATCCGCCCGCTACCGGCGGTACGGGTGGGCCTCCGCGCGGCTGGACGATGTCGCGGGCTGGCCGGGAGCGCGGCTGACCGCGGTCCTCGCGGCCCTGGCCGGGCCGGACCCCCGGGGCGCCGTGCGGGCCTGGCGGGCCGACGCGGCGAAGCATCCGAGCCCCAACGCCGGTCCGGTGGAGGCCTCTTTCGCGGGGGCTCTCGGGGTGCGGCTGGGCGGGACGCTCTCGTACGGCGGGCGGGTGGAGCACCGGCCCGTGCTGAACACGCAAGGGCGTGCCGTCGGCACGCGCGATGTCGAACGGGCCGTGCGGCTGTCGCGGCGCGTCACCTGGCTCGCGCTCGGGGTGTGCTCCGGCGCGCGGTTGCTCAAGAGGGGGAAATGACGTGAGCGGTGGTCTTCTCGTCGCCGGTACCACCTCCGACGCGGGCAAGAGCGTCGTGACCGCCGGGATCTGCCGGTGGCTGGTGCGGCAGGGCGTCAAGGTCGCGCCCTTCAAGGCGCAGAACATGTCCCTGAACTCCTTCGTGACGAAGGAGGGGGCCGAGATCGGGCGGGCGCAGGCCATGCAGGCGCAGGCCTGCCGCATCGAGCCGACCGCGCTGATGAATCCCGTGCTGCTCAAGCCCGGGGGTGAGCAGAGCAGTCAGGTCGTGCTGCTGGGCAAGCCGGTCGGGGAGATGAGTGCGCGCGGGTACCACGGCGGGCGGCAGCGGAGACTGCTCGGGACGGTGCTGGACTGCCTGGAGCAGTTGCGGGGCACGTATGACGCGGTGATCTGTGAGGGGGCCGGTTCTCCCGCCGAGATCAACCTGCGGCGGACGGACATCGTGAACATGGGGATCGCCCGGAACGCCGGGCTGCCCGTGCTCGTCGTCGGCGACATCGACCGGGGTGGGGTGTTCGCCTCGTTCTTCGGGACGGTGGCGCTGCTGTCGCCCGAGGACCAGCGTTGCGTCGCCGGGTTCCTCGTCAACAAGTTCCGCGGGGACGTCTCCCTGCTGGAGCCGGGTCTGGACATGCTGCGCGACCTGACCGGGCGGCGTACGTACGGCGTACTGCCGTTCCGCCACGGCCTCGGGATCGACGAGGAGGACGGGATGGGGGTCCCCCCTGCTCGAGCGGAGTCGAGAGCTTGGGGGAGGGTTTCACTGCGGGGAGCGGTGCGGGAGTCCCTGGTCGCCCCGCCGGTCGGCGAGGACGTGCTGCGCGTCGCGGTCTGCGCCGTGCCGCTCATGTCCAACTTCACCGATGTGGACGCGCTGGCGGCCGAACCGGGCGTCGTGGTGCGGTTCGTGGACCGGCCGGAGGAACTGTCCGACGCCGACCTCGTCATCGTGCCCGGCACCCGCGGGACGGTCCTCGCGCTGGAGTGGCTGCGCGAGCGCGGCCTCGCCGACGCGCTGGCCCGCAGGGCCGCCGAACAGCGGCCCGTCCTCGGCGTCTGCGGCGGTTTCCAGATCCTCGGCGAGCACATCGAGGACGACGTCGAGAGCCGCCGGGGGCATGTCGACGGGCTCGGGATCCTGCCCGTGCGGGTGCGGTTCGCCCGCGAGAAGACCCTCACCCGGCCTGCGGGCGAGGCCCTCGGCGAGCGGGTGGAGGGCTACGAGATCCATCACGGCGTCGCCGACGTCACCGGAGGAGTCCCCTTCCTGGACGGCTGCCGGGTCGGCCAGACCTGGGGCACCCACTGGCACGGCTCACTGGAGTCGGACGGTTTCCGGCGGGCCTTTCTGCGGGAGGTGGCGGCCGCCGCGGGCCGCCGCTTCGTGCCCGCGCCGGACACCTCGTTCGCCGCTCTGCGCGAGGAGCAGCTCGACCGGCTCGGCGACCTGATCGAACAGCACGCGGACACGGACGCGCTGTGGCGGCTCATCGAGTCCGGCGCGCCGCAAGGACTGCCCTTCATTCCACCGGGAGCGCCCGCATGAGCACAGTGTTGTTGTTGTCGACCGCCGACACGGACCTGCTGGCGGCCCGGGCCGCCTCCGGTGCCGACTACCGGATCGGCAACCCCACCCGCGTGGACGTCCGGGAGGAGCTTCCGGCCCTGCTGGACGGCGCCGGCATCGCCGTCGTCCGGCTGCTCGGCGGCAAGCGGGCCTGGGAGGACGGGCTCGCCGCCCTGAAGGCCTCCGGCATCCCCACCGTGCTGCTGGGCGGGGAGGCCGTGCCGGACGCGGAGTTGATGGCCGAGTCGTCCGTCCCGGCCGGTGTCGTGGCCGAGGCGCTGAAGTACCTCGTGGAGGGCGGGCCGGACAACCTCACCGAACTCGCCCGGTTCCTCTCGGACACCGTGCTGCTGACGGGCGAGGGGTTCGTCGAGCCGCGCAAGATGCCGGAGTACAGCGTGCACGGCCGGCGCTCCCGGGTGGAGGGCCGGCCGACCGTCGGCGTGCTCTTCTACCGTGCCCACCACCTGAGCGGCAACACCGCCTTCGTCGACACCCTGTGCGACGCGATCGAGGCGCGGGGCGCCAACGCGCTGCCCGTGTACTGCGGTTCGCTGCGCGGCGCGGACCCGGGGCTGTACGAGATCCTCGGGCGGGCGGACACCCTGGTCGCGACCGTGCTCGCCGCCGGCGGCACCCACGCCTCGCAGGCCTCGGCCGGCGGTGACGAGGAGGCGTGGGACATCGGCGCCCTCGCCGAGCTGAACATCCCCGTGCTGCAGGGCCTCTGCCTGACGTCCTCACGGCAGGCCTGGGCGGAGTCGGACGCCGCCCTCTCCCCCATGGACGCCGCGATGCAGGTGGCCATCCCGGAGTTCGACGGGCGGCTGATCACCGTGCCGTTCTCCTTCAAGGAGCAGGGCCCGGACGACGTGCCCGTGTACGTCGCCGACCCGGAGCGGGCCGCGCGCGTCGCCGGCATCGCCGTACGGCACGCGCGACTGCGGCACAAGGAGAACGCCGAGAAGAAGCTCGCGCTGGTCTTCACCGCGTACCCGACCAAGCACTCCCGGGTCGGCAACGCGGTCGGACTCGACACCCCGGCCTCGGCGGTGCGGGTGCTGGACGCGCTGCGGGACGCCGGGTACGTCGTCGAGGGACATCCGGACGAGGGTGACGAGCTGATCCACCGGCTCATCAACGCCGGCGGGCACGACGTGGAGTGGCTGACGGAGGAGCAGCTGGCCGCCGCGCCCGCACGGGTGCCGCTGGCCGACTACCGGGCGTGGTTCGAGAAGCTCGACCCGGAGCTGAAGGACGCCATGACCGAGGCCTGGGGTGAGCCGCCGGGCAATCTCTACGTCGACGGGGACGACATCGTGCTGGCGTCCCTGCGGTTCGGGAACGTCGTCGTGATGATCCAGCCGCCGCGCGGTTTCGGCGAGAACCCGATCGCGATCTACCACGACCCGGACATGCCGCCGTCCCACCACTACATGGCCGCCTACCGGTGGCTGGAGAACGGTTTCGGTACCGACGCCATCGTCCACATGGGCAAGCACGGCACCATGGAGTGGCTGCCCGGCAAGGGCCTCGGGCTCGGCGGGGGCTGTGCCCCGGACGCGGTCCTCGGAGACCTGCCGCTGATCTACCCGTTCATCGTCAACGACCCGGGCGAGGGCACCCAGGCCAAGCGGCGCGGGCACGCCACGGTCGTGGACCACCTCGTGCCGCCGATGGCCCGCGCCGACACCTACGGCGACCTGGCCAAGCTGGAGCAGCTCCTCGACGAGTACGCGCTCGTGTCGGACCTGGACCCGACGAAGGCCCCGACCGTGCGCGCCCAGATCTGGACGCTGGTCAAGGCGGCCGAACTCCATCACGACCTGCATGTCGACGAGCAGCCGGACGACGAGGCGTTCGACGAGTTCGTCATGCACATCGACGGCTATCTGTGCGAGATCAAGGACGTGCAGATCCGCGACGGCCTGCACATCCTGGGCGGCGGGCCGGTCGGCGAGCCGCGCGTCAACCTCGTGCTGGCCGTGCTGCGCGCCTCGCAGGTGTGGGGTGGCCAGGCCAACGCGCTGCCGGGGCTCAGGGCGTCGCTGGCGCGGCACTTCGGTCTGGTGGAGAAGGAACTGCTGGCCGAGCCGGGTGCCGCGGTGAAGGCGCCCGTCGAGCTGACCGACCTGGTGGACGGCCCGGCCCGCAGCGCCGCCGACGCGATCGATCTGCTGGAGCAGCTGTGCCGGCGGATCGCGGAGGGCATGGAGGAGCGCGGCTGGGCCATCGCCGAGAGCGGGCCGCTGATCCGGGAGGTCCTCGGCGCCGAACTGCCCGAGGCCGTCGCCGTGCTGGAGTTCGCCTGCGCCGAGGTCGTGCCGCGGCTGGAGAAGACCACCGACGAGATCGGGCACATCCTGCGGGCCCTGGAGGGCGGCTACGTGCCGGCCGGACCGTCCGGTTCGCCGACCCGCGGGCTCGTCAACGTCCTGCCGACGGGCCGGAACTTCTACTCCGTCGACCCCAAGGCCATTCCGTCCCGGCTGAGCTGGGAGGTCGGGCAGTCGCTCGCCGACTCGCTGGTGCAGCGGTATCTGCAGGACACCGGCGAGTACCCGACGTCCGTCGGTCTGACGGTGTGGGGCACCTCGGCCATGCGCACCCAGGGCGACGACATCGCCGAGATTCTGGCGCTGCTGGGCTGCCGGCCGGTGTGGGACGACGCCTCGCGGCGCGTGACCGGGTTCGAGGTGATCCCCCTGGCCGAGCTCGGCCGGCCGCGCATCGACGTCACGGTCCGTATCTCGGGCTTCTTCCGGGACGCGTTCCCGCACGTGGTGGGGCTGATCGACGACGCCGTGCGCACGGTCGCCGACCTGGACGAACCGGCCGAGTCCAACCACGTCCGGGCGCACGCCGACCAGGACACCGCCGAGCACGGGGACCGCCGGCGGGCCACCGCCCGCATCTTCGGCTCCAAGCCGGGGGCGTACGGGGCCGGTCTGCTGCCGCTGATCGACGCCCGCAACTGGCGCTCCGACGCGGACCTCGCCGAGGTGTACGCGGTGTGGGGCGGTTACGCCTACGGGCGAGGGCTCGACGGCCGGGCCGCGCGCGGGGACATGGAGACGGCGTTCAAGCGGATCGCCGTGGCGGCGAAGAACGTCGACACCCGCGAGCACGACCTGGTCGACGCCGACGACTACTTCCAGTACCACGGCGGCATGGTCGCCATGGTGCGCCACCTGACGGGGACGAGCCCCGAGGCGTACGTCGGTGACTCGGCCACCCCGGACCAGGTGAAGACCCGCACGCTCGGCGAGGAGACGCACCGCGTCTTCCGCGCCCGGGTGGTCAACCCGCGCTGGATGGCGGCGATGCGGCGGCACGGCTACAAGGGCGCCTTCGAGATGGCGGCGACCGTGGACTACCTGTTCGGGTACGACGCCACGGCCGGGGTCGTGGACGACTGGATGTACGAGAAGCTCAGCGCCGAGTACGTCTTCGACCCGGAGAACCGGGACTTCATGAAGAAGTCCAACCCCTGGGCGCTGCGGGGCATCACCGAGCGGCTGCTGGAGGCCGCCGAGCGCGGACTGTGGGCCGAGCCGGACGCCGAGACGCTGGAACGGCTGCGGGCCACCTACCTGGAACTCGAAGGCGACCTGGAGGGCGACGACAAGTGAGCACCCCCTTTCCGTTCACGGCCGTCGTGGGCCAGGACGACCTGCGGCTCGCGCTGCTGCTGAACGCGGTCTCACCGGCGGTCGGCGGTGTGCTGGTGCGCGGTGAGAAGGGCACGGCCAAGTCAACGGCGGTGCGCGCCCTGTCGGCGCTGCTGCCGGAGGTGGGGGTCGTCCCGGGCTGCCGCTTCTCCTGCGACCCGGCCTCCCCCGACCCGGCGTGCCCGGACGGGCCGCACGAGGCCGGCACCGGCGTCGAGCGGCCCGCCCGGATGGTCGAGCTGCCCGTCGGCGCCTCCGAGGACCGGCTGGTCGGCGCGCTGGACATCGAGCGGGCCCTGTCCGAGGGCGTGAAGGCCTTCGAGCCGGGCCTGCTCGCCGACGCGCACCGCGGGATCCTCTACGTCGACGAGGTCAACCTCCTCCACGACCACCTGGTCGACCTGCTGCTGGACGCCGCCGCGATGGGCGCCTCCTACGTGGAGCGCGAGGGCGTCTCCGTGCGGCACGCCGCCCGCTTCCTGCTCGTGGGCACCATGAACCCCGAAGAGGGCGAACTACGGCCGCAGCTGCTCGACCGGTTCGGGCTGACCGTCGAGGTCGCGGCCTCGCGGGAGCCGGACCAGCGGGTGGAGGTCGTCCGGCGGCGCCTGGCCTACGACGACGACCCCGGCGGATTCGCCGCGCGCTGGGCCGAGGAGGAGGCCGCCGTACGGGCGCGGATCATCGCGGCGCGGGAGCTGCTGCCGTCCGTGCGGCTGGGCGACGGCGCGCTGCGGCAGATCGCGGCGACCTGCGCGGCCTTCGAGGTGGACGGCATGCGCGCGGACATCGTGATGGCGCGGACCGCCACGGCACTGGCGGCCTGGGCCGGGCGCACGGAGGTGCTCGCCGAGGACGTCCGGCAGGCGGCGCTGCTCGCCCTGCCGCACCGGCGGCGGCGCAACCCCTTCGACGCGCCGGGGCTCGACGAGGACAAACTGGACGAGACGCTGGAGGAGTTCGGCGGCTCGGACGAGGACGATCCGGACCCGGACCCGGGGCCGGACGGACCGGGCGGGGGCGGCGGACAGCCGGAACCCGACGACGCTCCGCAGGGCGACGGCGACACCGGGGCCCGGCCCGAGGCCGGGGAGAACGGGCAGCCGCAGCCCTCGGGGGCCGGCGAGCAGTCGGCCGTACGGGCTTCCGAACCGTTCCGGACGAAGGTGCTGAGCGTGCCCGGGATCGGCGAGGGGGCCGCCGGGCGGCGTTCGCGGGCGCGGACCGAGCAGGGGCGGACGACCGGGGCCCGGCGGCCGCGGGGCGCGCTCACCAAGCTGCACCTGGCGGCCACCGTGCAGGCCGCGGCGCCCCACCAGCGGGCGCGCGGACGCTCCGGACCGGGCCTGGTCGTGCGCCGGGACGATCTGCGGCAGGCCGCCCGCGAGGGGCGCGAGGGCAATCTCGTGCTGTTCGTCGTGGACGCCTCCGGTTCGATGGCGGCACGGCAGCGGATGAGCGCGGTGAAGGGCGCCGTGCTGTCGCTGCTGCTGGACGCCTACCAGCGGCGCGACAAGGTGGGACTGGTGACCTTCCGGGGCTCGGACGCCGACGTCGCGCTGCCGCCGACCTCGTCCGTGGACGCTGCGGCGGCCCGGCTTGAGACCCTGCCGACCGGCGGGCGCACACCGCTCGCCGCCGGGCTGCTGCGCGCCCACGACGTGCTGCGCGTGGAGCGGCTGCGCGATCCCGCGCGGCGGCCGCTGGTCGTGGTCGTGACGGACGGACGGGCCACCGGTGGCCCGGAGCCCGTCGCGCTGGCCGGGCGCGCGGCCCGGCTGTTCGCGGCCGACGGGGTCGCCTCGGTGGTCGTGGACTGCGAGTCGGGGCCGGTGCGGCTGGGGCTCGCCGGGCAGCTCGCGGGTGAACTGGGCGGTACGGCCGTGACATTGGACGAGCTGCGGGCGGACAGCCTCGCCGGGCTCGTGAAGGACGTGCAGGGGAGGGCCGCGTAATGCCGCAGGGACAGCCGAGTGTGGTGCCGGACGACGGGCTGACGACACGGCAGCGCCGGAACCGTCCGCTGGTCGTCGTGCACACGGGCGTCGGCAAGGGCAAGTCCACCGCCGCCTTCGGGCTCGCGCTGCGGGCCTGGAACCAGGGATGGCCGATCGGGGTGTTCCAGTTCGTCAAGTCGGCGAAGTGGAAGGTCGGCGAGGAGAACGCGCTGCGGGTGCTCGGCGCCTCCGGCGAGGGCGGGTCCGTCGACTGGCACAAGATGGGCGAGGGCTGGTCCTGGGTGCAGCGCGATGCCCAGATGGACAACGAGGACAAGGCCCGGGAGGGCTGGGAGCAGGTCAAGCGTGACCTGGCCGCCGAGACGTACCGGCTGTACGTGCTGGACGAGTTCGCCTACCCGATGCACTGGGGCTGGGTGGACACGGACGAGGTGATCTCCGTACTCCGGGACCGGCCCGGTACCCAGCATGTCGTCATCACCGGGCGGAACGCGCCGGGCAGGCTCGTGGACTTCGCCGATCTCGTGACCGACATGTCCAAGGTCAAGCATCCGATGGACGCGGGCCAGAAGGGCCAGAGGGGCATCGAGTGGTGAGTGCTTCCGTCCCTCGGCTGGTCATCGCCGCGCCCTCCTCGGGCAGCGGCAAGACCACCGTCGCCACGGGGTTGATGGCCGCGTTCGCCGCGCGGGGGCTCGCCGTGTCCCCGCACAAGGTCGGGCCGGACTACATCGACCCCGGGTACCACGCGCTCGCGACCGGGCGGGTGGGACGGAACCTCGACGCGTACCTGTGCGGGCCCGAGTTGGTCGGGCCGCTGTTCCTGCACGGTGCGCGGGGGTGTGACATCGCGGTCGTCGAGGGCGTGATGGGGCTGTACGACGGGGCCGCCGGAGAGGGTGAGCTCGCCTCGACGGCTCATGTCGCCAAGCTGCTGCGGGCGCCGGTGGTGCTGGTCGTCGACGCGTCGTCGCAGTCGCGGTCGGTGGCGGCGCTGGTGCACGGGTTCGCGTCCTGGGACCCGGAGGTGCGGGTCGGGGGCGTGATCCTGAACAAGGTCGCCTCGGACCGGCACGAGGAGTTGCTGCGGGAGGCGCTGGAGCAGGCCGGGGTGCCGGTGCTCGGGGTGCTGCGGAGGGCTCCGCAGGTGGACACGCCGTCGCGGCATCTGGGGCTGGTGCCGGTCGCCGAGCGGCACGCTGCCGCGGTGGAGGCCGTGGCGGCGATGGGTTCGCAGGTTGCCGCCGGGTGTGATCTGGACGCGTTGGCGGGGCTGGCACGTGCTGCCGGAGCCGTACCCGGGGGCTCCGCCCCCTGGACCCCCGCCTCGCCCACCCACCACCCGGCTCGGTCGGACGAGAAGCGAGCGCCCGTCGTCGCCGTCGCCGGTGGGCCCGCCTTCACGTTCTCCTATGCCGAGCACACCGAGCTGCTCGCCGCCGCCGGGGCCGAGGTCGTCACCTTCGATCCGCTGCGGGACGAGGAACTGCCCGAAGGAACCGCCGGGCTGGTGATCGGGGGCGGGTTCCCCGAGGTGTACGCCGCCGAGCTGTCCGCCAACGCCCGGCTGCGCGAGGCCGTTGCCGCCCTGGCGGAGAGCGGCTCTCCGGTCGCCGCCGAGTGCGCGGGGCTGCTGTATCTGGGCCGGGAGCTGGACGGACTGCCGATGTGCGGGGTGCTGGACGCCGGGGCGCGGATGACCGAGCGGCTCACCCTGGGCTACCGGGACGCCGTGGCCGTGGGCGACAGTGTGCTCGCGGCGGCCGGGACACGGATGCGGGGGCACGAGTTCCACCGGACCGTCGTGGAGCCCGGGTCGGGGACGGAGCCCGCCTGGGGGGTCCGCGGCCCCCGGCCGCGGGTCGAAGGTTTCGTACAGCGCGGTGTGCACGCGAGCTATCTGCACACGCACTGGGCGTCCGAGCCCGGTGTCGCCCGTCGGTTCGTGGAGAGGTGCCGGACGTCATGAGCAGCAGGCTGGTCGGAGTCGGGGTGGGCCCCGGTGATCCGGAGCTGGTGACCGTCAAGGGCGTGAACGCCCTGCGGGAGGCGGACGTGGTCGTCGTGCCCGTGATGGACACCCTGGAGCGCGGTCGGGCCGAGGCGACCGTGTCGCACTACGTGCCCGAGGAGAAGGTCGTCCGGGTCGTGTTCGCGCTGAACGAGCGCAGCGACCGGGGGCGGCGCGAGGCGGCGTGGGACGCGGCCGGGGGGCGGGTCGCCGAGCTGCTGAGGGATCACGGCGGCGTCGCCTTCGCGACCATCGGCGATCCCAACGTGTACTCGACCTTCACGTACCTCGCGCAGACCATCGTCGAGCTGGTGCCGGGCGTGGTCGTGGAGACCGTCCCCGGGATCACCGCCATGCAGGACCTCGCGGCCCGGTCGGGCGCCGTGCTGACCGAAGGCACCGAGCCGCTGACGCTCGTGCCCGTCACCGCGGGGGCGACCGTGCTGAAGGAGGCGCTGGCGGGGCCAGGGACCGTCGTCGCCTACAAGTTCGGGCGGCAGGCGCACGAGGTCGCCGGGGCGCTGCGGGAGACCGGGCGGCTCGCCGACGCCGTGTGGGGGTCGGCGCTCGGGCTGCCGGAGGAGTCCATCCGCCCGGCGGCCGCGCTGGACGGCGCTCCCCTGCCGTACCTGTCGACGCTCATCGCCCCCGCGCGGCGCGACGGCGGACGCGGCGGCAAGTTGTGACACCCGTGAACCACGAGAGGACCCATCCCATGGCCGACGCCCCCGCCGGCACAGTGACCTTCGTCGGCGCCGGACCCGGCGCCGCCGACCTGCTGACGTTCCGCGCCGCGCGCGCCATCGCCGAGGCCGACGTGGTGATCTGGGCGGCCAGCCTGGTCCAGGAGGAGGTCCTCGAGCACGCCCGCGAGGACGCGGAGATCCTGGACTCGGCGACCATGTCCCTGGAGGACGTCGTCGCCGTGTACGAGCGAGCCCGCGCCGAGGGCCTGAAGGTCGCCCGCATCCACTCCGGTGATCCGGCCCTGTGGGGCGGCACGCAGGAGCAGGTCGACCGGTGTGCCGAGATCGGCATCGCGACCGAGATCGTGCCCGGGGTGTCCTCCTTCTCGGCCGTCGCGGCGCTCGCCCGGCGCGAGCTGACCATCCCCGAGGTCGCGCAGTCGGTCGTGCTGACCCGGCTCGGTGGCGGCAAGACGCCGATGCCGCCCGGGGAGGAGGTCCGTGAGTTCGCCAAGCACGGCACCACCATGGCGGTGTTCCTCTCCGCCGCCCGCAGCGGGCAGCTCGTGCGGGAGCTGCTGGAGGGCGGCTACCCGACGACGACCCCGGTCGTGGTGGCGTACCAGGCGACCTGGCCCGAGGAGCTGATCGTGAAGTGCACGATCGGCACGCTGGAGGAGACGGTCAAAGAGCACAAGCTCTGGAAGCACACCCTGTTCCTGGTCGGTCCGGCGCTCGACGCGCACGGCACACGCTCGCACCTGTACCACCCGGGTCACTTCCACGGCTACCGCAAGGCCGACCCGGAGGCCCGCAGGGCCCTGCGTGAACGGGGTGCCAGTACATGATCACCGTGGTCGGCACGGGGACGGGGGCGGCGCCTTGTGACGACGTGCTCGCCGGTGCCGAGCTGGTCGTGGGCGGGCGGCGGCATCTCGATGCCGTGCGGCTGCCCGAGCGGGCGGAGCGGGTCGTGCTCGGGCCGCTCGCACCGGCTCTCGACACCATCGGCACGTACGTCGCGAAGGACCGTCCCGTTCTGGTCCTGGCCTCCGGCGACCCCGGGTTCTTCGGGATCGTGCGGGTGCTGGCCGAGCGGTTCGGGCCGGAGCGGCTTCGGGTGCGGCCCGGGGTGTCGTCCGTGGCCGTCGCGTTCGCGCGGATCGGGCTGCCCTGGGAGGACGCCGTGGTGGTGAGCGCCCACGGGCGGGAGCTGCGCACGGCCGTCAACGTGTGCCGGGCGCAGGCGAAGACGGCTGTGCTGACCGGGCCGGGCGCGGGCCCCGCGGAGCTGGGTGCCGCGTTGCGGGACGCGCCGCGGGTGCTGGTCGTCGCCTCCGGGCTCGGCTCGCCGGCGGAGCGCGTGGAGCGGGTGACGCCCGCCGAGGCCGCCGCCCGGGACTGGGGCACGGCGGTGAACGTGGTGCTGTGCCTGGACGAGACGCGCGCCCTCGGGGCCGTGCGGACCGTCGCGGGGCCTGGGGAACGGCCCGCCGGCTGGGCCCTGGAGGAGGCGGAGTTCACCCACCGGGACTCGATGATCACCAAGTTCGAGGTGCGGGCGCTGGCCCTGGCCCGGCTGGGGCCGCGCCCGGGTGATCTGGTGTGGGACGTGGGCGCGGGTTCGGGGTCCGTGGCCGTGGAGTGCGCGCGGCTGGGTGCGGCCGTCACCGCCGTGGAGAAGGCCGCGGACGGGGTGGAGCGGGTCCGCGCCAACGCCGCCGCGCACGGCCTGGACATCCGCGTGGTACGGGGCACGGCGCCGGACGTGCTGGCGGATCTCGCCGAGGCCCCGGACGCCGTGTTCGTGGGGGGCGGCGGGCGCGAGCTGCCCGCCGTCGTCGCCGCGTGTGCGCGGCGTGCCCGGCGCACGGTGGTCGTCGCCATGGCGGCGCTCGACCGGGTACCGGCCGCACGCGAGGCCCTGACGAGCGCCGGTCTCACCTGCGACGGCGTGCTGCTGCAGTCGTCGCGGCTCGCGCCGCTGCCCGGGGACGTGACCCGGCTCGCGGCGACCAACCCCGTTTTCCTGCTGTGGGGCGTCCGGCCTCCGGCAGCTGTCGAAGAAGGAGTCGCTCAGTGATCGGCCTCATTTCCGCCACCGCGGCGGGAGCGGCTGCGCGGGACCGGCTGGCCGCGGCGTGGCCGGACCGCACGCGGGTGTACGACGGTCCCGTCGGGGACGCCGTACGGGCCGCGTTCGCGCAGTGCGAGCAGCTCGTGTGCTTCCTGGCGACGGGGGCGGTGGTGCGGCTGGTGGCACCGCTGCTGTCCGGCAAGACCGAGGACCCGGGCGTGGTGTGCGTCGACGAGGGCGGGCGGTTCGCCGTGTCCCTGCTGGGCGGGCACGCGGGCGGGGCCAATGAACTGGCCCGCGAGGTGGGCGAGGTGCTGGGCGCCGAGCCGGTCGTGACGACGGCCACGGACGCCGTGGACCTGCCGGGCCTGGACACCCTCGGCCTGCCCGTCGAGGGCGATGTCGCGGGGGTGTCGCGGGCGCTGCTGGACGGTGAGGCGGTGGCACTCCGGGCCGAGGTGGCCTGGCCGCTGCCCCCGCTGCCGGTGACGGACGAGGGCCCGTACACGATCCGGCTCACCGACCGGCTCGTGGAGGCGGCCGGGCGCGAGGTCGTGCTGCGTCCGCCGAGCCTGGTCGTCGGGGTCGGGGCGTCCAAGGGCGCCCCCGTCGAGGAGGTCCTCGGGCTGGTCGGGGACGCCCTGCGGGAGGCCGGGCTGTCCCCGGCGTCCGTCGCCGAGCTGGCCACCGTCGACGCCAAGGCCGCGGAGCCCGGCATCGTCGAGGCGGCGCGGCGGCTCGGGGTGCCCCTGGTGACGTACTGCGCCGAGGAGCTGGCCGGGGTCGATGTGCCCAACCCGTCCGACGCGCCGCTCGCGGCCGTCGGCACCCCGTCCGTCGCGGAGGCCGCCGCGCTCGCCGGAGGGGGCGAACTCCTCGTCCCCAAGCGGAAGTCGGCCGCGAGCCCGGCCATGGCGACCTGTGCCGTCGTACGGCGGCCGGGGCGCGGGCGGCTCGCGGTGGTCGGGCTCGGGCCGGGCGCCCGGGACCTGCTGACACCGCGCGCGAAGGCCGAACTGCGGCGTGCCCGCGTGCTCGTGGGGCTGGACCAGTACGTCGACCAGATCCGTGACCTGCTGCGGCCCGGCACCCTGATCCTGGAGTCGGGGCTCGGGGCCGAGGAGGAGCGGGCGCGCACGGCGGTCGAGGAGGCCCGCAAGGGGCAGGCCGTCGCCCTGATCGGCAGCGGGGACGCCGGCGTCTACGCCATGGCCTCCCCCGCGCTGGCCGAGGCCTCCGACGACATCGACGTGGTCGGAGTGCCCGGCGTGACCGCGGCGCTCGCGGCCGGCGCGATCCTGGGCGCCCCGCTGGGCCACGACCACGTGTCGATCAGCCTGTCCGACCTGCACACACCGTGGGAGGTCATCGAGCGGCGGGTGCGCGCGGCGGCCGAGGCGGACCTCGTGGTCACCTTCTACAACCCGCGCTCGCGCGGCCGCGACTGGCAGCTCCCCAAGGCGCTGGGGATCCTCGCCGAGCACCGGACGCCGACGACGCCGGTCGGTGTCGTACGCAACGCCTCGCGGCCGGACGAGTCCAGCCGGCTCACGACGCTGGGGGCTCTCGACCCGGCGACGGTCGACATGATGACGGTCGTGACCGTGGGCAACACGGCGACCAGGGACATCGCGGGGCGCATGGTGACCCCGCGCGGCTACCGCTGGCAGTCGGCGCGGGAGGGCTCCGAGTGAACCGCGTCGTTCATCCGATCGAGGTGGAGTCCTACCGGCGGCTGCGCGCCCGGCTGGACACCTCGCACTTCCCGCCGCTGACCCGGGCGGTGGTGGAGCGGGTCATCCACTCCGCCGCCGACCTCGACTACGCCACCGACCTCGTCATGGACGAGGCCGCCCTGCGGAAGGCGCACACGGCGCTGCACGCCGGGGCGCCCGTGGTCGTGGACGTGGAGATGGTCGGCGCCGGGATCACCCGGCGGGAGACCGTCTGCCGTCTGAGGGACGCCGAGTCCGGTCCGGGGCTGACCCGTTCCGCGCACGCGATCCGGCTCGCCCACGAGCAGGTCGGCCCCGGCGCCCTCTGGGTGATCGGCAACGCGCCGACCGCGCTGGAGGAACTGCTGACGCTCGACGCCGACCCCGCGCTCGTCATCGGCCTGCCCGTCGGTTTCGTCGGAGCCGTCGAATCGAAGGCCGCGCTGCGCGAGAGCGGACTGCCCGCCGTGAGCAACGTGTCCGAGAAGGGCGGGTCGGCGGTCGCCGCCGCCGCGCTCAACGCCCTGCTGTACCACCCCACTTCCGCCGAGGAGAACCTGTGACCACCCCGCCCGCCCTGCTCATCGCCGGCCACGGCACCCGCGACGACGCCGGAGCGGAGGCGTTCCGCGACTTCGTACGGCGGCTGGGGGCCCGGCACCCCGGGCTGCCCGTCGCGGGCGGCTTCATCGAACTGTCCCCGCCACCGCTGGGCGAGGCCGTCACCGAGCTGGTGGAACAGGGCGTGCGGCGCTTCGCCGCCGTCCCGCTGATGCTGGTGTCCGCCGGGCACGCCAAGGGCGACATCCCGGCGGCCCTGGCCCGTGAGAAGGAGCGGCACCCCGGCATCTCCTACACCTACGGGCGTCCGCTCGGCCCGCATCCGGCGCTGCTGAACGTGCTGGAGCGGCGGCTGGACGAGGCCCTGGGGTCGGCGGACCGCACGCCCGGGGACCGTGCCGACGTGACGGTGCTGCTGGTCGGGCGCGGCTCCACGGACCCGGACGCCAACGCCGAGGTGCACAAGGCGGCCCGGCTGCTGTGGGAGGGGCGCGGGTACGCCGGTGTCGAGACGGCGTTCGTGTCGCTGGCGGCGCCGGACGTGCCCAGCGGGCTGGACCGCTGTGTGCGGCTGGGCGCCCGCCGGATCGTGGTCCTGCCCTACTTCCTGTTCACGGGCATCCTGCCGGACCGGGTGCGGCACCAGACGGAGGGCTGGGCGGCCGCGCACCCGGAGGTCGAGGTGCTCTCCGCCGACGTCATCGGGCCGGAGCCGGAGCTGCTGGACCTGGTGTGGGAGCGGTACGAGGAGGCCGTCAAGGGCGATCTGCGGATGAACTGCGACTCGTGCGTGTACCGCATCGCGCTGCCCGGCTTCGAGGACAAGGTGGGCATGCCGCAGCAGCCGCACTTCCACCCGGACGACGACGACCACCACGGGCACGGGCACCACCACCACGGCGCTCACTCGCATGCGCACTGAGAGCGGGCACGATCTGCGCCACCACGGCGACGCGGAGGTCCGGGACGACGGCGGCTCGCTCGTCGACCTCGCCGTGAACGTCCGCGCGGACACACCGCCGAAGTGGCTGCGGGAGCACATCGCCGCGTCGCTCGGCGGCCTGGCCGCCTACCCGGACGGGCGTGCCGCGCGGGCGGCGGTGGCGGCCCGGCACGGG
Organism: Streptomyces sp. NPDC096046; assembly: GCF_040303285.1. Lineage (NCBI taxonomy): Bacteria > Bacillati > Actinomycetota > Actinomycetes > Kitasatosporales > Streptomycetaceae > Streptomyces > Streptomyces sp. NPDC096046. The sequence continues at coordinate 78,870 of NZ_JBEOSZ010000018.1, forward strand.
CTGCCGGTGGAGCGGGTGCTGCTGACGGCGGGAGCGGCGGAGGCGTTCGTGCTGCTGGCGCGGGCGCTGAAGGTGCGCCGGCCGGTCGTCGTCCACCCTCAGTTCACGGAGCCCGAGGCGGCGCTGCGGGACGCCGGGCACACGGTCGGCCGGGTGCTGCTGCGGGAGGAGGACGGCTTCCGGCTGGACCCGGCGGCCGTCCCCGAGGACGCGGACCTGGTCGTGATCGGCAACCCGACCAACCCGACCTCGGTGCTGCACCCGGCGGACACGATCACCGGCTTCGCCCGCCCCGGGCGGGTGCTGGTGGTGGACGAGGCGTTCATGGACGCGGTGCCGGGCGAGCACGAGGCCCTGGCCGGCCGTGCCGACGTGCCCGGCCTCGTGGTGCTGCGCAGTCTGACCAAGACATGGGGGCTGGCCGGGCTGCGGATCGGGTACGTGCTGGCGGCGCCGGAGACCGTCGAGGACCTGGAGCGCGCGCAGCCGCTGTGGCCGGTGTCGACCCCGGCGCTGGCCGCGGCCGAGGCGTGCGTGGGGCCACGGGCGGTGGCGGAGGCGGCCCACGCGGCCCATCGCATCGCCGCGGACCGCGCGCATCTGCTGGCCGGCCTCGCCCGCTTCGCCCCGGCCGGGTTGCGGGTCGCCGGGCCCTCGCAGGGCCCGTTCGTCCTGATCCGCCTGGAGCGGGCGTCCGAGGTGCGCCGACGCCTGCGCGACCTCGGTTACGCCGTGCGCCGCGGGGACACGTTCCCCGGCCTGGACGAGGAGTGGCTGCGGCTGGCGGTGCGGGACCGCGCCACGACCGACGGGTTCCTGCGGGCGCTCGAGCGGGCGCTGCGGCACTGAGGCCCGGGCTTCCGTGGCACTGGAACAGGCCTTGGAGCCCTTGCGGCACCGACTCCTCAACCTCTCGCCGCCACCCCCGGCTACGGGATCAGCCGCGGCGGCGGGCCAGCACCACCGCTCCCCCACCTGCCACGAGCAGGGCGATCCCGCCGCCCACGAGGTACGGCGTCGTCGCGTCACCGCCGGTCTCGGCCAGCCTCTCCTCGGCGACTGCTCCCTGCGGCTTGGCGTCGGCCCGCGGGGCGGGCGCATCGGCCGAGGGCTGTGCGCCGGCCGCGGGCTCGGCCGCAGGCTCGGCCGCGGGCTCGGAGGCGGATGCGGGCTCGGACGCGGGTGCGGGCGTCTTGCAGGCCGCCTCGGCCAGGGTGAGCGTGCCGTCGACCTCGGCGACGTTCAGCTTCGACGGGTTGACCGACACCTTGAGTTCGAGGGCGGTGGCGGCGGCCGAACGGGCCGTCGTCCGGGTGCTCGACAGATCCAGACGCACCTCGCCGACGCCCGGCACCTCGACGTCCGCCGAGCCCTCGGCGGTGAGGTTCACGCGCTCGCCGAGCACGGTCACCGAGCCGGGAATGGCGGTCGTGGCGACCGGCTTCTCCCCGACCTCACAGGTGGCCTTGGACGTGATCTGCTCGACCTCGATCACCGCCAGCAGCGGCAGGCCGGGGACGTGCAGGCGGGCATGGACCAGGGTGGAGGCCGCCTCGGCCTTCGTGGCGCTCGTCGTGGCTCGCGCCCGAGCCACCTCGGCGCGCAGCACGCTGAAGGGCCGGCCGCCGTTCACCGCGTCCAGACGGGCCGTCAGTGTGGTCTCCTCGGCGCTCTGCGGAGCCTGGACCTCGTTGAGGGAGACGGCGAGCGGGACGTTCACCGACTTGTTCAGCAGGGAGACGTCCAAGCCGGTGCGCAGGGTGACCGCGCTCGCGCGGCCGTGGTCGTCGGCGGCGTACGCCGGGCCCACGCCGGTCAGTGTCGCGGGCCCGGCGGCCAGGGCCATGACCGTCGCGACGGTCGCCAGACGGCGTACGGGCACACGGAAGAAAGTGCTGTTCACGGTGGAGGCTCCAGGAGAGACAGGCTCGGGTCCCTGAAACATTCGTCTCGCGGTGCGTACACCCTGAGTGATCTGACGCCACTTCACTCCAACGTGGCAAGATCGTAGGAGACCTTGACCGCCCGGCACGGCACAGGCGTTCCCCGCCGTCACCCCTCGCGGTTACCCGACCACGCGCCCGTTCAGCACCACCCGGCGCGGCGATGCCAGGACCCGTACGTCCGCGCGCGGGTCCTCGTCATAGACGACGAGGTCGGCGGGGGCGCCCTCGTCCAGGCCGGGGCGGCCGAGCCAGGCGCGGGCCGTCCAGGTGCCCGCCGCGACGGCCTCGACGGCCGGGATGCCGGCGGTGACCAGTTCGGCGACCTCGGCGGCGGCCAGGCCGTGGGCGAGACTGCCGCCGGCGTCGGTGCCGACGAAGACCGGGATCCCCGCGTCGTAGGCGCCCCGGACGGTGTCGTAGCGGCGTTCGTGGAGCCGGCGCATATGGGCCGACCAGCGCGGGAACCGGGCCTCGCCGCCCTCGGCGAGCTGCGGGAAGCCGGCGATGTTGACCAGGGTCGGCACGATGGCCACGCCCCGCTCGGCGAACAGCGGGATGAGGTCCTCGGTCAGGCCCGTCGCGTGTTCGATGCAGTCGATGCCCGCCTCGACGAGGTCCCGCAGGGAGTCCTCCGCGAAGCAGTGCGCGGTCACGCGGGCTCCCAGGCGGTGGGCCTCGGAGATCGCCGCCTCGACGGCGTCGCGGGGCCAGCACGCCGACAGGTCGCCGAGGTCGCGGTCGATCCAGTCACCGACCAGCTTGACCCAGCCGTCGCCGCGCCGGGCCTCCTGGGCGACGTAGGCCACCAGGTCCCCCGGCTCGATCTCCCAGGCGTAGTTGCGGATGTAGCGGCGGGTCCGGGCGATGTGCCGCCCGGCACGGATGATCTTCGGCAGGTCCTCGCGGTCGTCGATCCAGCGGGTGTCGGAGGGCGAGCCGGCGTCGCGGATGAGCAGCGTGCCCGCGTCCCGGTCGGTCAGGGCCTGCTTCTCGGCGACGTCCGCGGGGACGGGGCCGTGCCGGTCGAGTCCCACGTGGCAGTGCGCGTCGACGAGGCCGGGCAGGGCCCAGCCGACGACGGTGCGGACGTCGCGGGCGCCGCCGGGACGGTCGTAGGAGACGCGGCCGTCGACCACCCACAGCTCGTCCCGGACGTCCTCGGGCCCGACGAGCACCCGTCCCTTCACGTGCAGCACCGTGCGATCGCTCATGTACCGCACCTTAGTGAGCCGGCCGCCGAGCCTCTAAGGGGTCCTTTCACTATGAGCGTCCGATCAGGGCACGTGGTCTGGTGCCGTGCATCGCAAGGCGCCGGGAAGCCCTCGTAGCGGAGCTACTAGGGCGTTTCGGCAACGCGGCGAGGTGCGGTGCCAGGCCGCGCGACCCGGACGGGCATAGTGAAAGGACCCCTAAGGAGGCCGGTGTCCGCGGGACTCGCCACGTGAGGGGGTGGGGCCGGCCGGTTACCCTCGATGCGATCGAACCTGCTGTGAGTGAAGAGAGCATTGCCGTGACGCATCCGTTCCTGGACCTGGCCCCGCTCGGCGCGGACCGCTTCGCCGCGATCGAGGACCGTGTCGCACGGCTGATGGACACCCGGCAGGACGTCGTGATCATGCAGGGTGAGGCGCTGCTGCCGCTGGAGGGCGCGATCCGTGCCGCGGCCGGTCCGGGCACCACGGCGCTCAACGTCGTCACGGGACCGTACGGCCAGACCTTCGGCGACTGGCTGCGGGACTGCGGCGCCACGGTGATCGACCTGGCGGTGCCCTTCCACACGGCCGTGACGGCCGAGGAGATCCGGCAGGCCTTCGCCGAGCACCCGGCCATCGACTTCGTGTCCCTGGTGCACGCGGAGGCGGCGACCGGCAACACCAACCCGGTCGCGGAGATCGGCGAGGTCGCGCGGGCGCACGGGGCGCTGTTCTACCTGGACGCCGTGGCGTCGATCGGGGCCGAACCGGTGCTGCCGGACGCCTGGGGCGTGGACCTGTGCGTGATCGGCGCGCAGAAGGCGATGGGCGGCCCGGCCGGGGTGTCGGCGGTGTCGGTCAGCGAGCGGGCCTGGGCCCGCATGGCGGCGAACCCGAAGGCGCCCCGCCGGTCGTACCTGTCGCTGCTCGACTGGAAGGAGCGGTGGATCGACGGCGGTCGCACGGCGCTGCCGCACGCGCCCGCGCAGCTGGAGATGCTGGCCCTGGAGGCGTGTGTGGAGCGGATCGAGACGGCGGGGCTGGAGGCGGTGACGGCCCGGCACGCCTCCGCCGCGGCGGCGACGCGGGCCGGCGCGGTCGCGCTCGGTGGCGGGCTGGAGCCGTACGTGTACGAGGCCCGGGACGCGGCGCCCGTCGCCACGACGCTGCGGGCGCCGTCCGGGCTGGTGGCGTCGGAGCTGGTCCGGCGGGCGCTGGCGGCGGATCCGGCGGTGCCGCTGGCCGCGGGCGGAGGCGCGCTGGCCAAGGAGATGATCCGGGTCAACCACTACGGCGCGCAGGCGACGCCCGGGGCCGTGCGCGCGAGTCTGGCGGCCTTGGGGGTGGCGCTCGCCGAGCAGGGCCTGCCGGTCGACGTGGAGGGCGCGCTGCGGGCCGCCGAGGAGGCGTGGCGGTAGTCCCCGGCCGAAAGGCATCGGACCTCCGGGCACCGGGGCAGCGCTGTCGGTGCCCCGTGTCATGCTCCCCGTATGACCGCCGACACACCCGCTGACGCCCCCGCCCTTCCCGACGGCCGCCCCGTCCCCCACCTCAGCGGTGACGAGCGGGCCATGCTCGAGAGCTGGCTGGACTTCCACCGGGCCACTCTGGTGCTGAAGTGTGCCGGGCTGGACGACGCTCAGGTGCGGGTGGCGGCGGCCGAGCCGTCGTCGCTGACGCTGCTCGGGCTGGTGCAGCACCTCGCGGAGGTCGAGCGGAACTGGTTCCAGCGGGTGGCCGGCGGGCTGTCCGTACCGCCCGTGTTCGAGGATGCGACCGGCTACACGCTGGATCCGGCGCGGGGGCTCGACGAGGCGCTCGGGATCTGGCGGCGGGAGATCGCGCGGGGGCGGGAGCTGTGCGCCGGGCTGCCGCTGGACCACCTCGGGCGGGTCGCCGAGGGGCCGGTGCCCGGCATGGAGGTCAGTCTGCGCTGGGTTCTCATTCACATGATCGAGGAGTACGCGCGGCACAACGGTCACGCCGATCTCCTGCGGGAACGTATCGACGGAGTGACCGGGGCCTGAATTCCACGCGCTTTCCGATACATTCCACATGTAAGCTGACACACAATTGGCAATTCTTTCGAGAACAGCTTCCCGTACTCTCCTGCCCGCTTTTGCCAATCCTAAACGCACAGGTTTCAGGGATGCTCGGCGGCGCAATTCCAGCAGGTGTCGCGAGGGTTGCACAGCTGTGACGCGTTACACATCGTGACCGCTTTGCCCGGTAATTACCGGTCAATACCGGGCATTCCTCCCCTTCGCCGAGGGGATCCTCGCGCTCGCGTGATAACACAGACGTGGCCCATATGTAACCCTCATCGGCGATGCAATTTCGAATTTCGCTGGGTAAGTTCGTTTCGCATGACTGCCGTACAAGCAGATCCGCAAATCGACCGCCCCATGGTGGCTGACGGAGCCGCACTCTGGCGGATGGCGAAGGACTCGAAGGTTCTCGACGTGAACTCGTCCTACAGCTATCTGCTGTGGTGCCGCGACTTCGCCGCCACATCGGCCGTGGCCCGTGACGAGCGCGGCGAGCCGATGGGTTTCATCACCGGGTACGTGCGGCCGGACAGCCCGCGCACCCTGCTGGTCTGGCAGGTGGCGGTGGACGAGGCCCACCGCGGGCGCGGACTGGCCGCCGCGCTGCTCGACGGTCTGGTCGCGCGGACCGCGACCGAGCGAGAGGTGACGACGGTGGAGACCACGATCACCCCGGGCAACACCGCCTCTGAGCGCCTGTTCACCTCGTTCGCCGAGCGTCACAGCGCACGGCTGGAGCGAGAGGTGCTGTTCGACACGGGCCTGTTCCCCGACGGGCCGCACGACGCGGAGGTGCTGTACCGCATCGGCCCTCTGCCCCACTGAGACTTCCCGCGCCGCCCCACTTCCGCAGACTTCCCCCACGTACCGAGGAGCGATTCGTCGTGACCATCACCCAGCCCGACCTGAGCGTCTTCGAGACCGTCGAGTCCGAGGTGCGCAGCTACTGCCGCGGCTGGCCCACCGTCTTCGACCGTGCGGTGGGCAGCCGCATGTACGACGAGGACGGTCATGAGTACCTCGACTTCTTCGCAGGAGCCGGGTCACTGAACTACGGGCACAACAACCCGGTCCTGAAACGCGCGCTGATCGACTACCTGGAGCGGGACGGCGTCACGCACGGGCTCGACATGTCGACCACCGCCAAGCGCACGTTCCTGGAGGCCTTCCAGAACCTGCTGCTGCGCCCGCGTGACCTGCCGTACAAGGTCATGTTCCCCGGCCCGACCGGCACCAACGCCGTGGAAGCCGCGCTGAAGCTGGCGCGGAAGGTGAAGGGACGCGAGTCGATCGTGTCGTTCACCAACGCCTTCCACGGCATGTCGCTGGGCTCGCTGGCCGTGACCGGCAACGCCTTCAAGCGCGCCGGCGCCGGCATCCCGCTGGTGCACGGCACCCCGATGCCGTTCGACAACTACTTCGACGGCACGGTCGAGGACTTCCTGTGGTTCGAGCGGCTCCTGGAGGACCAGGGATCGGGCCTCAACAAGCCCGCCGCCGTGATCGTCGAGACCGTGCAGGGCGAGGGCGGCATCAACGTGGCCCGGCCCGAGTGGCTGCGCGCCCTGTCCGAGCTGTGCGAGCGGCAGGACATGCTGCTGATCGTCGACGACATCCAGATGGGCTGCGGCCGTACCGGCGCGTTCTTCTCCTTCGAGGAGGCGGGCATCACGCCGGACATCGTCACCGTCTCCAAGTCGATCAGCGGCTACGGCCTGCCCATGTCGCTGTGCCTGTTCAAGCCCGAGCTCGACGTCTGGGAGCCCGGCGAGCACAACGGCACCTTCCGCGGCAACAACCCCGCGTTCGTCACGGCCACCGCGACCCTGGAGACGTACTGGGCCGACGGTTCCGCGATGGAGAAGCAGACCCGCAAGCGCGGCGAGCAGGTCGAGCAGGCCATGATCTCCATCACCGAGGAGAACCTGGCCGACGTGAAGGAGTACCGGGGCCGCGGCCTGGTGTGGGGCCTGGAGTTCCACGACAAGGCACGCGCCGGCAAGGTCGCCAAGCGCGCCTTCGAGCTCGGACTGCTCATCGAGACGTCCGGCCCGGAGAGCGAGGTCGTGAAGCTGCTTCCGGCCCTCACCATCACGCCGGAGGAACTGGACGAGGGCCTGAGCACGCTGGCCCGCGCCGTCCGAGAGACCGCCTGACACCGAACCGAGAGCACCACCCATCTAGGAGGCATCGCAGCACCGTGATTGTCCGTTCGTTCAAGGAGATCGAAGGTACCGACCGGCACGTGAAGGCGGCGTCCGGCACGTGGGAGAGCAAGCGCATCGTCCTCGCCAAGGAGAAGGTCGGCTTCTCCCTGCACGAGACGGTCCTGTACGCGGGTACGGAGACGTCGATGTGGTACGCGAACCACATCGAGGCCGTGGTCTGCGTGGAGGGCGAGGCCGAGCTGACCGACCACGAGACCGGGCAGACGCACACCATCACGCCCGGCACCATGTACCTCCTGGACGGGCACGAGAGGCACACGCTGCGGGTCAAGAAGGACTTCCGCTGCCTCTGCGTGTTCAACCCACCCGTGACCGGACGCGAGGACCACGACGAGAACGGCGTGTACCCGCTGCTCACCGAGGAGGTGTGACGTTTCCATGACCGCCATCACCGAGACCACCACCGGTATCACCGACCTCTATCCCAGTCGCGGCGCCACCGAGGTGCTCACGCCGCGTCAGGACCCGGTCGTCTGGGGCGCCCCCGACGCCCCGGGCCCGGTCGCGCCGGCCGATCTGCTGTCCTTCGAGCGCGACGGTTTCCTGGCCATCGACGAGCTCATCGGCCCGGATGAGGTCGCCGTGTACCGGGACGAGCTGAACCGGCTGGTCACCGACCCGGACATCCGTGCGGACGAGCGGTCGATCGTCGAGCCGCAGTCCAAGGAGATCCGCTCGGTCTTCGAGGTACACAAGATCAGCGAGGTGTTCGCCCGGTTGGTCCGCGACGAGCGGGTCGTCGGACGGGCGCGGCAGATCCTCGGCTCGGACGTGTACGTCCACCAGTCGCGGATCAACGTCAAGCCGGGGTTCGGCGCCAGTGGCTTCTACTGGCACTCGGACTTCGAGACGTGGCACGCCGAGGACGGTCTGCCGCGGATGCGCACGGTGTCGGTCTCGATCGCGCTGACCGAGAACTACGACACCAACGGCGGGCTCATGATCATGCCGGGATCGCACAAGACGTTCCTCGGGTGCGCGGGGGCCACGCCGAAGGACAACTACAAGAAGTCGCTGCAGATGCAGGACGCGGGCACGCCCTCGGACGAGGCGCTGACCCAGCTGGCCTCCCAGCACGGCATCAAGTTGTTCACGGGCAAGGCCGGTTCGGCGACCTGGTTCGACTGCAACTGCATGCACGGATCCGGCGACAACATCACGCCGTTCCCGCGCAGCAACGTGTTCATCGTGTTCAACAGCGTGGAGAACACGGCGGTGGAACCGTTCGCGGCACCGGTGCGGCGACCGGAGTTCATCGGAGCGCGGGACTTCACGCCGGTGAAGTGACCGCTCCTCTGCCGGGGGTCCGAGGGTCGTCCCCCGGAGGACACGGCATCGGAGCGCGGGACTTCACGCCGGTGAAGTGACCGCTCTTCTCTGCCGGGGGTCCGGGGGTCGCCCCCCGGAGGACACGGCATCGGAGCGCGGGACTTCACGCCGGTGAAGTGACCGCGTGACAGCGGTGAAGTGACCGTGTGACAGAGCTGCCGGGTGGGGCCTCCTCCTGTGGGACGGGAGGCCCCACCCGGTTGTGTCATGCGGCGAGGATCTCCAGAAGCCGGTCCACGTCCGCGGGCGTGTTGTAGAGGTGGAACGCGGCCCGCAGGTTCCCGGCCCGGTCGGAGACCTCGATGCCCGCCCGGCTCAGTTCGCCCTGCCGGTGACCGAGCCCCGGCACCGACACGATGGCCGAGCCCGGCGCGGGCACCGGCTCGTGTCCCAGCCCGGCGAGTCCGGCGCGGAAGCGGTCCGCGAGGCCGACGTCGTGGGCGTGCACGACGTCGACGCCGATCTCTTCGAGCAGTTCCAGCGAGGCCCGCAGCCCGGCATAGGTGAACAGGGCGGGGCTGACGTCGAACCGCCGCGCCGAGTGGGCGAGTTCCTCGACCGGGCCGTAGCAGCTGTCCCAGGGGCGTTCCCCGGCGACCCAGCCGGCGAGCAGCGGCGTGAGCCCGCCGAAGTCCCGCGGGGCGACGAAGAACGAGGCGCCGTGCGGGCCCAGCAGCCACTTGAAGCCGACGGCGGCGAGGAAGCCGTCGGCGTCGGCCTCGATCGGCAGCCAGCCGGCCGACTGGGAGGCGTCGACGTAGGTGCGGGCACCGTGCGCCCGGGCGGCCTCGCGCACGGCCGGCAGGTCGGCGAGGCGGCCGTCGGCGGACTGGGCGGCGCTGACCGCGACGAGCGCGGTGCCGGGGCGGACGGACTCGGCGACCCGCTCCAGCGGCACGGCCCGCACCTTGAGGTCGCCGCGCGCGTGGAACGGGTTCACCAGCGAGGAGAAGTCGCCCTCCGCCGTGAGGACTTCGGCTCCGGCGGGCAGGGACGCGGCGATCAGCCCGCCGTACTCGGCGACCGAGGCCCCGGTCGCGACCCGCTCGGCGGGCACGCCCGCCATCCGGGCGAAGGACGCGCGGGCGGCCTCCACGTCCTCGTACAGGGGACCCAGGGGCGTGCCCTCGGCGCGCATCCGCACCGCCTGCTGCACGGCGCTGACGGTGCGGGCGGGCAGGAGCCCGTTGCTCGCGGTGTTGAGGAAGGTGTGCTTCGGGGTGAACTCGGCACGGACGAGGTTCTCGAAGGTCTCCATGGGACCACTCTGCGTCCCCGCGATCTCCCCGTCCATTGCCGATTTCTGCGTGATGCGGCCAAGGAGCGCTTATGGATGCGCTCCGAGCTGGGCTTTTCAGGGCTGAGGCACGGCGCAGCCGTCCGGTCCGCAGGCGTCCGCGCCATCGGCGTCGCCGCTCTCGACGATCTTGAGGGGCGAGCGCTCGCCGTACGCCTGGGTGAGGGCCCGGGCGAACACCTCGGCGGGCTGGGCGCCGGAGACGCCGTACTTCCGGTCGAGGACGAAGAAGGGCACGCCGTTCGCTCCGAGCTCCGCGGCCTCGCGCTCGTCGGCACGCACCTCGTCGGCGTACGCGACCGGGTCGGCGAGCACCGCGCGCGCGGTCTCGGCGTCCAGCTCCGCGGCCGAGGCGAGTTCCACCAGCCGCTCGTCGTCGTCGAAGACGGAGCGCTCCTCGGCGAAGTTGGCCCGGTAGAGCAGGTCGAGGAGCTGCTCCTGGCGGCCCTGCTCCTTCGCGAGGTGCAGCAGGCGGTGCATGTCGAAGGTGCTGCCGTGGTCGCGGCCCCGGGTGCGGTAGTCGAGCCCCTCGGCGGCGGCCTGGGCCCCGAGGTTGTCCTCCCCGGCCTCCGCCTGCGCGGCGCTCATCCCGTACTTCTCGGTGAGCATCGTGATCACGGGCTGGACGTCGTCCTTGGCGCGGCCCGGGTCCAGCTCGAAGGAGCGGTGCACCACCTCGACCTCGTCGCGGTACGGGAAGTCCCGCAGCGCCTTCTCGAAGCGGGCCTTGCCCACGTAGCACCAGGGGCAGGCGATGTCGCTCCAGATCTCGACGCGCATGTCTCGACTCTCTCCAGGTCGTACGGAACGGAGACTCCCTCCGCCAAGTGCATGAACGTTCAAGCAGTGGGATTCATTCCCCGGACAGGGCACACCGCATCCGCACATGGTGGTCCTCCGGCCCGGCCGGCTCCGGGACCCATCCCAGCCGCCGGTAGAACCCCTGGGCCCGCAGGTTGTCCACGTGCACGTCCAGGACGGCCTCCCGACGGCCGTCGGCCCGCCACTCCTCGACGCAGGCCGCGTGCAGCGCGGCGCCGACCCCGCGACGCCAGTGGCCGGGGTCGACGTGGAACTGGAACAGCTTCACCGTGTCCGCCGGTGCGTCCTCGGGGACGCGGAAGGAGGCCAGGCCGATGATGCGGCCCGCCTCCACGACGCACAGCACCCGCCCGTCGGGCCGGGTGAGGGCGCCGCGCCAGGCGGCGGTCCAGTCGGTGCCGTCCTGCGGCAGCCCGCCGGGGTAGTACGTCGCCCGGGCCCGCGCGTGCAGCGCGACGACGTCCGCCACCTCGGCGGGCAGGACGGTACGGATCACTCGGCCTGGAGTCACTCGGTTCCTGATCATGGAACCGATGACGTGATCGCGCGGGACGGTGGTTCCCGGCCCGGCCTCAGCTGCCGTCGCGCAGATCCTTCGGCCAGGACGGCCTGAACTCGATGTGGTCGTACGTCACCACGCAGCCCTCGCCCATCGGGGACTGGGTCATGAAGCCGACCAGCGCCGCCTCCGTCTCCTTCTCGCCGGCGAGGGTGAAGAGACGGACGAAGACCCAGCGTTCACCGTCGCGGGAGGCGTGGAAGGCGAAGGCGCGGCCGGTGCGGCTCACCCGGAGCCAGACGGAACTGCCGTCAACCGCGAAGGAGTTGGCGTCGTCGGAGTGACCCCGGGTCACCACCGTGCAGACGGTGGGGACGTCCGGGGAGTACTCCAGGCAGAGCTTGGCCCAGGCCCGCTCCCCCACGTGCACGTAGAGCACACCGGCATCGAAGGCCGCGCCGAACCCGACGGTGACCTTGGCGATCAGCTGGAAGTCGCCTTCGGGCGCCCCGAGCAGCCGGGGCGCGTCGGAGGCGGGGTCCAGCCCCTCATCGGTGGGCGGAACGAACCGGTCCTGCCGCGCCCCGGCCCACCCGGTGAGCACCCCCTGCTCATAGGACCAATGGGCATCAGGCCCGTAGGTGCGCAGAGGGAAGGGAAGTTCAGGAAGTTCCAGATCCATTCGGCCAAGTGTTCCAGGTCCGCCCTGACGGGGCGCGGGACTGTGTCAATTTGCGGCTCCGCCGCGTGGGCGCGATCAACCACGACGAACCGGCAGCCCGCGATCCACCGCACCCCCACGGCGCTAACGCTCCAAACGCCCGTTGAACCGCCGCGGCAGACCCAGCGGGTTCTCGTCCCGCAACTCCGGGGGAAGCAACGCCGACGGCGTGTTCTGGTAAGCGACAGGCCGCATCCACCGCTCGATCGCCGTCCCGCCCACCGAAGTGGACGTGGACGTCGTGGCCGGGTACGGACCACCGTGGTGCTGGGCCGGCGCGACGGCGACACCCGTCGGCCAGCCGTTCACCAGCACGCGCCCCGCCAGCGGCGTCAGCTCCGCGAGGATGTCGGCGCCGCGGCCCTCGCCCGCCGCCTCCTCCTCGGACAGCTGCACCGTCGCCGTGAGGTTGCCCGGCAGCCGCGACAGCACCGCCTTCACCTCGGCCTCGTCCTCGTAGCGGGCCACCACGGTGACCGGCCCGAAGCACTCCTCCAGGAGCAGATCGTGCTCGCCCTCCGCGGCCAGCCTGCTCGCGGGCACCGTGAGGAAGCCCGCGCTGACGGTGTGCTCGCCGCCCGCGCCCGGGGTGACGGGGGACTCGACATCGGGCAGTCCGGCCCGCTCGGCGACGCCCGCGACGAAGTTGTCGCGCATCCGGTGGTCGAGCAGGACCCCGGCGTCGGTGTCGCTGACGGCGTCGGTCAGGGACTTCAGCAGGGCGTCCCCGGCGGCACCGGCCGGCGCGAGGACGAGGCCCGGCTTCACGCAGAACTGGCCGACGCCCAGCGTCATCGAGCCGGCGAGGCCCGTGCCGATCGCCTCGGCCCGCTCGGCGGCCGCGGCCTCGGTGACGACGACCGGGTTCAGGGAGCCCAGCTCGCCGTGGAAGGGGATCGGGACGGGGCGGGCGGCCGCCGCGTCGAAGAGGGCCCGGCCGCCGCGCACGGAACCGGTGAAGCCGGCCGCCGCGACCAGCGGGTGCTTGATCAGCTCGACGCCCGCCTCGAAGCCGTGGACCAGGCCCACGACGCCCTCGGGGATGTCGTGCCGGGCGGCGGCGCGGCGCAGCACCTTGGCGACGTACTCGGACAGGCCCGGGTGGTCCGGGTGGGACTTGACGACGACCGGGCAGCCGGCCGCGAGGGCACTCGCGGTGTCGCCGCCCGCGACGGAGAAGGCGAAGGGGAAGTTCGACGCCGAGTAGACGGCGACGACGCCCAGCGCCACCTTGTAGCGGCGCAGGTCCGGGATCGGCGGGGTCGCGGTGTCGTCGGGGTGGTTGATGACGACGTCGAGGAAGGCGCCCTCGTCCACGATGTCCGCGAAGGCGCGCAGCTGGTAGCAGGTGCGGGCGAGCTCGCCGGTCAGCCGGACCGGGCCGAGGGCGGTCTCGGCGTCGGCGGTCTCGACGAGGCCGTCCTTGGCCGCCTGAAGCTCCTCGGCGGCGGTGCGCAGGAAGGCCGCGCGGACCGTGCGGTCGGCCAGGGCGCCGCGCGCCTCGTGCGCGGCGCGGACGGCGGTGTCCACCTCCTGGGCTGTGGCCTCCACCGCAACCTGTTCACGCTGCTTCCCGGTTCGGGGGTCGACACTCCAGACTGGTGCTGCTGCCACCGCGGGTCCCTCCACACATGTATTGCCGCAGTACTGGGTCATCCACCAGGGACGTTCGATATACTGAACGCTGTCTCTGATGATGAATATGCTGGGGAGACTATTTCCCGTCCAACGAAGGGGTCAAGGGCGATGTCGGCTGGCGAGACGGGTGGCGGGGCGCAGGTCAAGTCCGCGGTGAGAACGGTTGAACTGCTCGAATACTTCGCCGGGCGCCCCGGCATGCACTCCCTCGCGGCGGTCCAGGAGGCCGTCGGGTATCCCAAGTCCAGCCTCTACATGCTGTTGCGCACCCTGGTCGAGCTGGGCTGGGTGGAGACGGACGCGACGGGCACGCGGTACGGCATCGGCGTGCGGGCCCTGCTGGTGGGCACGTCGTACATCGACGGCGACGAGGTCGTCGCGGCGGCCCGCCCGACGTTGGACCGGCTCTCGGACGACACGACCGAGACGATCCACCTCGCCCGCCTCGACGGCACCAACGTCGTCTACCTGGCCACCCGCCAGTCCCAGCACTACCTGCGCCCCTTCACCCGGGTCGGCCGCCGGCTGCCCGCGCACTCCACGTCCCTCGGCAAGGCGCTGCTGAGCACCTACTCGGACGAGCAGGTCCGCAAGATGCTCCCGGAGACGCTGCCCGCGCTGACCGAACACACGATCACCGACCGGGAGAGGCTCATCGAGGAGCTGCGCCAGGTGCGGGACCAGGGCTTCGCGGTCGACCGCGAGGAGAACACGCTGGGGCTGCGCTGCTTCGGCGTGGCGATCCCGTACCGCACGCCGGCGCGGGACGCGATCAGCTGCTCGGTGCCGGTGGCGCGGCTGACACCGGCGCACGAACAGCTGGTCAAGGACGCGCTCTTCGACGCGCGGGACCGGCTGACACTGGCCACCCGTAGGCTCTGAGTCATGGATGTCGAGCTGCGCCAGGTCCACGACAGCGATCTCCCGGTCTTCTTCCGGCAGATGAACGATCCCGAGTCCCTGAGCATGGCGGCCTTCACCCCGGAGGATCCGGCCGACCGGGCCGCCTTCGACACCCGCTGGTCCCGGATGCGCTCCGCGCCCGACGTCGTCGTCCGTACGGTCCTGGCCGACGGGGACGTGGTCGGCAGCGCGGGGGTGTACGGGGAGCCGGGCGAGCGCGAGGTGACGTACTGGGTGGACCGCGCGTACTGGGGCAACGGCATCGCCACGCAGGCGCTGCGGGCACTGCTGGCCCAGGTGCCCGAGCGCCCGCTGTACGCGCGGGCGGCGTCGGACAACGCGGGGTCGCTGCGCGTGCTGGAGAAGTGCGGCTTCCGGGTGGCGGCTGCGGCCCGGGGGTACGCAACGGCCCGGGGTGCCGAGATCGACGAGACGGTGATGATCCTGGAGGGCTGAGCGGCCCCGGGGTTCTCCCCCGTCCGGCGGAGGCGGATCGTCGCCGGGCAGGAGGTGCCGGGGACCCGCTCCGCGGGAGCCTGATCGCATGACGCAGTCGATCGCTCCCACCGCCGGGTTCCTGCTGAAGCGGGCGGACGCCGACGCGCTCGTGCAGGCGGTCCGGCTCGTCGCGCGCAGTGACAGCCTGCTCTTCCCGGCGGCCGTCCGCACCCTGGCGACCGAGCACGCCCGCGCGCACCCGGCACCGCCCGCGTGGGTGGCGAGGCTCACCGGACGCGAGCGGGAGGTGCTGCGGCACATGGCGGACGGGCTGACCAACGCGGAGATCGCGCGCCGTATGGAGGTCGGCCCGGCCACCGTGAAGTCGCACGTCGCGGCGGTGCCGGCCAAGACCGGCACCCGGGACCGCACACAGGCGGTGATCGCGGCGTGCGAGGCGGGTTTTCTGAACGGCGGATGAGAAAACGGCGCGTCGGATGAGAAACGGGACGGACGGGAACGATCCGCCCGGTGTGGCTCGTCCTTCGGTTCGTATGAACAAGACGATCAGGCGCGCTTCGGTCTTCGCACTGCTCCTGGTGTTGGCTCTGCTGATCAGGGCGACCTGGGTGCAGTTCTACGAGGGCCGGGCGCTGGCAGACGACAAGGACAACCGGCGGAACGCGATCGAGACGTACTCGGCGCCGCTCGGGAACATCATCGTGGGCGGCCGGTCGGTCACCGGCTCGAGCCCGACGAAGACGGGCGACCTGAAGTACAAGCGGACGTACACGGACGGTCCGCTGTACGCGGCGGTCACGGGATACGCGTCGCAGGCGTACGCCCCGACCCAGTTGGAGGGCATCTACAACGATCTGCTCAACGGCACGGACAGCCGGCTGAAGTCCGTGATGGACACGCTCACCAACCAGCGGGCCGAGCCGGGCAACGTGGTCACGACCATCGACCCGGACGTGCAGAAGGCGGCCTACGAGGCGCTCGGCGACAAGAAGGGCGGTGCCGTCGCCATCGACCCGAAGACCGGGAAGATCCTGGCGGTCGTGTCGACGCCGTCGTACGACCCGTCCTCGCTGACCGACGCCAACACCGCGGGAGCGGCCTGGCGGAGGCTCACCTCGGACCCGGACAAACCACTGGTCAACCGTGCGCTGCGGCAACCGCTGCCGCCCGGCTCGACGTTCAAGCTGGTCGTGGCTGCGGCCGCGCTGGAGGACGGGCTGTACACGTCGGTGGACGAGCGGACGGACAGCCCCGACCCGTACACGCTGCCGGGCACCAGCCGGGAGCTGACGAACGAGAACCCGAACGCGCCCTGCACGAACGCCACGATCCGCACGGCGCTGGAGTACTCGTGCAACAACGTCTTCGCGAAGATGGCCGTGAAGCTGGGCCAGGACAAGGTGAAGGCGATGGCCGAGAGGTTCGGCTTCAACGACGACACGCTGGATGTTCCGGTGCGGGCCTACACCAGCGTGTACCCATCGGACATGTATCCGTCGCAGACGGCCCTGACGGGCATCGGCCAGTTCGATGTCACCGCCACGCCGTTGCAGATGGCAATGGTGTCGGCGGCCATAGCCAACGGCGGCAAGCTGGTCTCGCCACACATGGTTGCGCAGATCACCGACAGCGGAGGTGATGTGCTGGAGGACTACGGCGACGCGGGTTCGAAGCAGATCGTCAGCTCCTCGACCGCCGAGCAGCTGCAGTCGGCGATGGAGACCGTGGTGAACAAGGGCACGGGCACCAACGCCCAGGTGCCGGGCGCGACCGTGGGCGGCAAGACGGGGACGGCCCAGCACGGCGAGAACAACAGCCAGGTGCCGTACGCCTGGTTCACCTCGTACGGCAAATCCGACTCGTCGGACAAGGAGGTCGCCGTGGCGGTGGTCGTCGAGCAGTCGGACGCGGCCCGCTCGGAGGTCAGCGGCAACGGCCTCGCGGCGCCGGTCGCCAAGGCGATGATGCAAGCGGCGCTCAAGGACTGAACCTCGGCCGCCGACAATCCGTCTGTAGAGACGAGACGGGCCGCCCCCTCCCCCCGGGGGCGGCCCGTCCTCGTCACCTCGCTCCCAGGAGCCGCTCGATCGGGTCGATCGCGAAGTACACGAGGAACAGCGCCGAGGTCCCCCACAGCAGCCAGTGGACCTCCTTCGCCCGGCCGAGCACGGTCTTGACGACCACGTAGGCGAGGAAACCCGCCCCGATGCCGTTGGTGATGGAGTAGGTGAACGGCATCACCGCGATGGTGAGGAACGCGGGGATGGCGATGTCGTAGCGGTCCCAGTCGATCTGCTTGACCTGGGTCATCAGCAGGAAGCCGACGGCGACCAGGGCCGGGGCTGCGGCCTGGAGCGGGACGATGGTGAGCAGCGGGGTCAGGAACAGCGCCAGACCGAACAGGCCGCCGGTGACGAGGTTGGAGAAGCCGGTGCGCGAGCCCTCGCCGACACCGGCCGCGGACTCGATGTAGGAGGTCGCCGACGACGCGGAGGCCGCACCGCCCGCGACCGCGGCGGCTCCGTCGATGAGCAGCACCCGGCCCAGGTTCGGGACCTTGCCGTCCTCGTCGAGCAGGCCGGCCTCGGCGCTGATGCCGACGACCGTGCCCATGGTGTCGAAGAAGTCGGACAGGATCAGTGTGAAGATCAGCAGGACGACGGTGACGACTCCGACGCCGGGTGCGCTGAAGGCGCCGAACAGGTCGAAGTCGCCGATGAGCCCGAAGTCGGGGGCGTCGACGAGCCGGTCCGGCCAGGAGGGTGCGGTCAGGCCCCAGGACTTGATGTCGGCCAGGGAGTTGATCAGGATCGCCAGCGCGGTCATGGTGACGATGCTGATCAGGATGGCGCCCTTGACCTTGCGGGCGAGCAGTCCGATCGTCAGCAGCACGCCGAGGCAGAAGACGAGCATCGGCCAGCCGGCGAGGGTGCCGGTGCCGCCCAGTTGGACGGGCACGGTGGTGTTCGCGGCGTCCGGGATGCGGCTGACGAACCCGGCGTCGACGAAGCCGATGAAGGCGATGAACAGGCCGATGCCGACGCTGATCGCCTGCTTGAGCGGCTGTGGTATCGCGTGCATGACGGCCTCGCGCAGACCGGTCACCACCAGCACGCAGATCAGCAGGCCTTCGAGGACGATCAGGCCCATGGCGTCGTCCCAGCTCATCAACGGGGCGATCTGGAAGGCGACCACGGCGTTCAGGCCGAGTCCGGCGGCGAGCGCCAGGGGCAGGTTGCCGCCGACGCCCATGATGATCGTCATGACCGCGGCGACCAGGGCGGTGGCGGTGGTGAGCTGGACGGCGTCCAGCTGGTGTCCGAACTTGTCCTTCGCTCCGCCCAGGATGAGGGGGTTCAGGACGAGTATGTAAGCCATCGTGAAGAACGTGGCGAAGCCGCCGCGTATCTCCCGGCCGAAGGTGGAGCCCCTCTCGGAGATCCGGAAGAACCGGTCGACGCCGTTCGCCGGCGGTTCCTCCACGGGAGGCCGGTCGGTGACCTGCTGCGGTTCGGACATGGCGCGTGCTCCTCGGTGCCTGGGTCATCGGTGTGCGGATGCTGGCCGGATTGTGCCCGCCGTGAACCCTGTTCGGGTTTTCTCCGTGTTACGGAATCGGAGTCCGGCCCGCCATACGCCGTTCGAAGCTCCGTACGAACCGTTCGACGATCGCTGCTACGCTTCCCGATCTCGTCCGGGTCTCCCCCGGATGATCACATGTCATCTGCATGACAGTCACCGGGCGCCCCGGCCGGGAGCGCCCTCAGCCGCCGCGAGGAGAGGTCGCCCGTGGGCACAGCCGTCGACGACGCCGCCTCCGTGGAGTTCCACGCCTTCTTCGAGCGTCACTACGCCGAACTGTCCCGTCTCGCCCACCTCCTGACGGGCGAGTCGGACACCGCCGACGATCTGGCGGCGGACGCGTTGCTGGCGCTGTGGCACCGCTGGGACCGGGTGCGCGCGGCCGACCACCCGGCGGCGTACGCCCGCGGTGTGGTCGCCAATCTGGCCCGCACCCGCATCCGCAGCGCGGTGCGCGAGCGGCGTCGCATCGCCCTGTTCTGGTCTCAGCGCGAGGAGAACACCGAGAACCCGGACGTCGCGGGCGTGGTCGACGTGCAGGAGGCGTTGCGCAGGCTGCCGTTCCGCAAGCGGGCCTGTGTGGTGCTGCGGCACGCGTTCGACCTGTCGGAGAAGGACACCGCCCTGGCGCTGGGGGTGTCGGTGGGTACGGTGAAGAGCCAGACCTCGAAGGGAATGGCCGAACTCCAGCGGTTGCTGGGGGCGCGGGGGGTGCCGCAGCGGATGCACGCGACGCTGGGGGCTCCCCGCTGTTCGGCCGCCGTGGAGGGCACGCGCACCGGTGAGGCCGGAGGGAGGGACCGATGACCATGCGGCGGGACGTACACGAGGAACTGCGCACACGGCTGCACGAGGCGGCCGGAGCGCACGAGCCCGACCGGGAGCGCATGCTGGCCCGGATCGAGCGCGGCATGGCCGGTCCGGCCGTTTCCGGCCACCGGGCGAAGCGTCCCCCGGTATTCGGTTGGATGCGGGTGGCCGGTGCGACGGCCGCGGTCGCCGGTGTGCTCGCGGTGGGCGGTTACGCGGTGGCGTCCGCGGTGAAGGACGAAGCCGCACCTCAGCAGGAGGTGGCGACGTCGCCGACGCCCACGCCTTCCCCGGAGGCGACGAGCCGGCCCCCCGTGCCTCCGCCCGTGGAACCGGCGCCCAGCCGGTCGCCCGAGCACCGCGAGTCCGGCCCTCCGCCGTCGGGGACGCCCGACGCCCCGGCCGCCCAGCGGCCGCCCGCCCCCGAGGACGGGCCGCTGTGGTCGGACGGCTCGGTCGACCCGCACAGCAACGACTACTGGGCGCAGAGCAACGTCACCCTCAAGACCCGCGAGCAACTGACCGCGCTGAGCGTGCGGTTGAAGGTCGCCCAGACCGGCGGGGTCTCCGACGCGGGCGCCTGGCGCTCCCTGCCCGAGAACGACTTCACCCTCACGGTCGCCGAGCGGGACGGCTTCCTCGTCTACACCTGGACCCTCAAGGAGGGCCGTACGGTTCCGGCGGGCGAGTGGGTGTTCGCCGGCCAGTTCGCCCACGCCCGCGGCGGCCGCGACGCGGGAGAGGACGCCTACGCGGTGACGGCCACCGCAGGTTCGCGGCAGTTGTCGGTGGGCGGCGGGTTCGCCGCCGTGGCCGACGGCGGCGGCTCGTAAAAGACTCGTAAAAAGACATGAAGAGGCGGCAACCCTTTCTTCACCGGTGACGACCACCAGGCGCAAGAGTCACCCCCCTTCTGAGGAATCGGTACATGACTGCACCAGCAGAGCAGCGCGTCCGCCACCGCCGTGGTGTCACCAAGCGGCGGGCGGTGATCGCCGCGGTGTCCGCTTTCGGCATCACGGGAGCGGCGATCGTCACCACGTCGATGCTGTCGACGGCGGGCGCCGCGTCCTCCTGGCCGGCGGACAAGGGCAAGACGCCGGTGCCGAAGACCATTTCGGTCTCCGGTGTGCGCGACGGCGGCATGAAGATGTTCTACGGCACCGGCGCGCTCGGCGGCGGCAGCCAGGACGAGGGGCAGGCCCCGCTCTTCGAGCTGGCCGACGGCGCGGTCCTCAAGAACGTCGTCATCGGCACCCCGGCCGCGGACGGTGTGCACTGCAAGGGCAGTTGCACCCTGCAGAACGTGTGGTGGACGGACGTCGGCGAGGACGCGGCCAGCTTCAAGGGCAAGTCCTCGTCCGCGGTGTACAGGGTGATCGGCGGCGGCGCGAGGAACGCCGACGACAAGGTGCTGCAGTTCAACGGCGCCGGCACGCTGAACGTGTCGGGCTTCCAGGTGCAGAACGCCGGCAAGCTGGTCCGCTCCTGCGGCAACTGCAAGACGCAGCACAAGCGCACGATCGTGCTCAGCGACATCGACGTGACGGCGCCGATGAACTCGATCGTCGGGGTGAACGTCAACTACGGCGACACGGCGACGCTGTCGAGGATCCGCGTCCACGGCGACGGCAAGAAGAAGATCAAGACGTGTGTGCGCTTCGAGGGCAACAACACGGGCAAGGAGCCCAAGGAGCTGACGCCACCCGGCCCGGACGGCAAGAGCTGCCTGTTCAAGGCCTCCGACATCAGCTACCGGTAGGCCCTGCCCCGCTGTGACTCCGGTTGGCCCTGGTCCCCCCACGGGCCGGCCGGATGCCGGGTCTCCGACCCCCCAGTCGGGCGTCCCGGAACCTCGGCCCTCCGGAGCACCCCTCCGGACGGCCGGACGGTACCGGTCGAGCCCCCCTCGACCGGTCGCTAGGACGCCCCCGCCGTTTCGCACCGGCGGGGGCGTCGCCCTGCGTGCGGACATCCCGCGGCGGGCTCCCACCAGGGCCGTTCACGGTGGATCCGAGGGTTGCGTCGGGGTGGCGGGTGCCGCCGCGCACCCGCCATCACGGTGCCGGTGCCGGCGTTGTTCACGGCCTTCTCGAGCCGGGCGGTGATGGAGACGGTGACCGTCGTCTGCGCCGGAGGCACCGGCGTTTCGAAAGTTTCGGAACCACCGTCCTCACACACACCCGTTGACGCCCCGCACCCCTCCGGTGAAACTCCGAGGGCCGCTATCCAACAGAACCCCCCACACTCCGACAGGAAGTGTCATGCGCCCCCGCATCGCCCGCACGCTCCTGCTTCCCTTCCTGGCCCTGACCGGCCTGCTCCTGACCCTTCTCACGGCACCGCCCAGCACCGCAGACCCCGGAGCACCACCCGTGAACCACAGCAGGTACGCCGGCTACCTCTTCGCCTACTTCACTGGCGAGGGCACCGCCGACGGCGAGCAGATCCGCTACGCCCTCAGCCGCGGCAACGACCCCCTGCACTGGCGTGAACTGAACTCCGGCAAGCCGGTCCTGACCTCCACGATCGGCGAGAAGGGCCTGCGCGACCCGTTCGTCATCCGCTCCCCCGAGGGCGACAGGTTCTACCTGATCGCCACCGACCTGCGGATGTACAAGAACTCCAGCGGCAGCTGGGACCAGGTGCAACGGCACGGCAGCAAGTCGATCATGGTGTGGGAGTCCACCGACCTGGTCCACTGGACCGACCAGCGCCTGGTGAAGGTCTCCCCGGACAGCGCGGGCAACACCTGGGCCCCGGAGGCCTACTGGGACGACGAGCTCGACGCCTACGTGGTCTTCTGGGCGTCGAAACTGTACGCCGACGACGACCCAAACCACGAGGGCAGCACGTACAACAAGATGCTGTATGCGACCACCAAGGACTTCCGCACCTTCAGCGAGCCGAAGGTCTGGAACGACCCGGGCTACTCGGTGATCGACTCCACGGTGGTGAAGTACGAGGACGAGTACTACCGCTACACCAAGGACGAGCGGGACCCCAGCTCCTCCAGTCCCTGCTCGAAGTTCATCACCGGGGAGAAGTCCACTTCCCTGACCGCGACGACGTACGACTTCGTGGCCGACTGCATCGGCAAGGGCGCGATGGACCGCGGCGAGGGCCCGACGGTGTTCAAGTCGAACACCGAGAAGAAGTGGTACCTGTTCATCGACGAGTACGGCGGCCGCGGCTACGTCCCCTTCGAGACCACCGACCTCGCCTCGGGCAAGTGGACCCCGTCCACGAACTACCAGCTCCCGGCGAGCCCCCGGCACGGCACGGTCCTGCCGGTGACGCAGCGGGAGTACGACCGTCTGCTGGCCGCCTACCCGGCCACGGCCACCTCGGTCGTGGACGCGACGGCGAAGCGCCAGAAGGGCTACGCCATCGTCACGGACAGTGCCTCGAAGGTCGTCCTGCCGATGGAGCCCCACGCCGACCTACGGCGCCTCGCCCCGAAGCTGTGGGTCGGTGAGGGCGCGAAGCTCAGCCCGAAGTCCGGGACCCGACGCGACTTCCGCACGCCGCAGAGGTACACGGTCACCGCCGCCGACGGCACCAGGCGCACATGGACGGTCGAGGCGGTCCGCACCCGCAGCCCGATCCTGCCCGGCCTGAACGCCGACCCCGACGTGCGTTACATGAACGGCCGGTACTGGATCTATCCGACCACGGACGGCTTCCAGGGCTGGAGCGGCACCAAGTTCAAGGCGTACTCGTCGAAGGACCTGGTCCACTGGAAGGACCACGGCGTCATCCTCGACCTCGGGCCCGACGTGAGCTGGGCCGACAAGAACGCCTGGGCCCCCGCCATCGCCGAACGGAACGGCAAGTACTACTTCTACTACTGCGCCGAGCAGCAGATCGGCGTGGCGGTGGCGGACTCCCCCGCCGGCCCCTTCGAGGACGCGCTCGGCAGGCCGCTGGTCGCCAAGGGCGGTTCGCTGAAGGGCCAGATGATCGACCCGTCGGTCTTCACGGACGACGACGGCCAGGCCTACCTGTACTGGGGCAACGGCCGTGGGTACGTGGTGCCGCTGAACGACGACATGGTGTCGTACGACGCGTCGACGGTGCGGGACATCACCCCGGACAACTTCCGCGAGGGCTCCTTCGTGATCAAGCGAAAGGGCACGTACTACTTCATGTGGTCGGAGGACGACACCCGCAGCGAGAACTACCACGTGGCGTATGCGACGGGACCGTCCCCGCTCGGTCCGTGGACCAAGCGCGGGACGATCCTCGAGAAGCGGTCCGAGTACGGCATCCTCGGCACCGGCCACCACTCGGTGGTGAACGCCCCCGGCACCGACGACTGGTACGCCGTCTACCACCGCTTCGCCCTCAACGGCCCCGGCAGGCCGGGCGGCGACGGCATGCACCGCGAGACGACCATCGACCGCATGGAGTTCGCGGCCGACGGCACGATCAAGCCGGTGGTGCCGACGCTGGAGGGCATCGAGCCGGTACGGCGGTGACGCTCGCAGGACGTCGTCGAGCCAGCTGACGACCTCGTCCTGCATCGCGTGGGTGAAGACGTGGCCGAGCTCCGGCCACGTCTTCATCCGTATCCGCTCCTCGGCGTGGTGCGAGCGCCAGACGGCACGCAGCTCCCACGCGCGGGCGGACGCGAGCCGCGTGTCGTCGTACCGGGGCCGGACGAGTTTCTCCTTCCCGATGTCGAACCCGGCGCCGTGGTCGTGCAGGAGCAGCACGGCGGGGAAGGGCCCGTGGCCGTGCGGGGTGAGCGGGGCGCCGCGGACCCGTTCGTAGCGGGTGAGGGAGACGGTCACCAGCTCGCGGGTGTGGTCCCGCGTCCGGGAACGGCCGGTGAACTCCGGCGCGTGCGGCGTCCCGTCCTGCCGCTCGACGAGGAGGTGCTCCTCGACGGTGGCCCGGGCGGTACGCCGCCAGGCGCGAAGGTCGCGGACCGGGGAACGGCCCCGGGCGGGCGGGAAGGTCAGGGCGGCCTTCAGGGCCGGGTGGAAGTCCGGCAGTGGTCCGTCCACGACCGCCGCCCGCGTCCCACTCACCGCCACCTCCACCCCGCTCACCGCCACCCCGCTCACCGCCGCCCCGCCCGGCGGCGCGGCCCCCGCCCCGGGCACGGACGTCCGGCACCCCAGGGCGTCATGGGCACGCCGTCTTCCACGGCTCCCAGTCGCCGAGCCAGGCGGCGCGGGTCGCGGACCGGGCCTGTCGGGCGGTGAGTTGGGGCCGCTCGGCGGGGACCGTGATGTGCGCGCCCGGCCCGGTGTTGCGGTACTCGGCGAAGCGCTGGGCCTGCCAGGGGTGGGCGTCCCGCATATTGGCGTAGGGCGCGACCGCGTCGATGCCCGGGCCCAGCCAGGTGTCGCGCACCGTGAGCATCGGGCGGGCGGTGGTGCTGGAACCGGGCACCCAGGGACGGGCCAGTTTGTAGAAACCGTCCGGGGCGTCGCTGCCGACGTGACCACGCGTCACGAGGTAGCCGTGCGGATTGTCCGCCTCCGTGGAGGGGGCGAAGACGAAGCCGTACGGGGCGCCGGACGCGTCCGTGCGGTTCAGGGTGCGGAAGCGGCAGTGCTCGAAGACGGCCGAGGCCCGGCCGAAGACGAAGTCGACGTCGCCCTCGATGTGACAGTGCGAGAAGAACTGGCGGGCGAAGAGGCTCGCGGCGTTGGAGTCGGCGTACAGGGTGTCCTGGTGGCCGAGGAAGCGGCAGTGGTGGAAGGCCGAGCGATCGCCCTGCACCTTGATGGCGACGGCCTGGGTGCCGCTGATCTCGGGGTGCTCCTCGCGCAGGAAGTCGTTGGCGAAGGTGATGCGGTGGGCGGTGAAACCGTCGGCCCGGACGGTGGTGGTGGCCGAGCCGGTGGTGCCGTAGGTGCCTGAGCCGTCCGGCTTCGGGGTGCCGGCCGCGTTGTCGTAGACGATGACGACGTCACGCGGACCGTCCCCGGCGCCGAGCCAGGTCATCTCCGTGCGGGAGCGGTCCACGGAGACCGTCTCCCGGTAGGTGCCGGGCGCGATGACCAGGGTCCAGCCGCTGCCCGCGACGGCGGTCACGGCGGCCTGGACGGAGGTGAAGTCGCCGTGGCCGTGCGGGTGGACGTACAGGGTCCGCGGGGTGCGGCGGGCGGCCGGCGAACCGTACCGGCCGAAGGGGCGCGGCCGGGCCTGGGCGGGGGCGGCCGCCCCGACGGCGAGCGCGGCCGCGGCACCGGCGCCCGCGAGCAGGATTCCCCTTCTGGGCGGGGAGGGCGGGGTGTGGGGCGAGGACATGGGGGTGCTCCTTGGGGGTGCGGCTCGGGCGGTGATTCCTCGCGTGGGGGGTGGGGGGGGCCGGGGCGGTCCGCCCCGGCCCGGGGCGTGCGGGTGACGTCAGCGCAGGCGACCGGCGCCCGCGAAGTGGTCGACGAGCCACGGGATCGCCCGCGGCGAGTGGACCCGGGTGCGCAGGGTCGGCTTCCAGCCGGCGCCGGACTGCAGCTTCTCCTCGGGGATCTCCGCGTTGTGCACGGCGATCAGGTCGGTGAGCCTGCCGTTGACGTAGTTGTTCTCGGCGGTCAGCGGGGCTTCCTTCCACTTCTTCAGGATCTTGGCCGTGCTGACGCCCTTCGCCAGCGAGAAGGCGTTGTCCGTGGCGTACAGCCGCGATTCGATGCCGATGCCGAAGACGTAGCCGAACGGCTGGTCCTTGGTCACCACGAAGTGGTTGTTGTACGAGTCGACCTGCCCGAACCGCACGCGGGGCGCACGCTCGACGATGCCCTCGAAGCGGTTGTGGTGCAGGGTGACCTTGAGCTTGCCGGCGTCGTCCGCGGCGGCGCTGTCGCTGTTGCCGATCAGCATGGTCTTGTCGTGGTCCTGGAAGGAGTTCCAGGACACGGTCACGTGGTTGGTGCCGCGCACGATGTCGAGCAGCCCGTCGTGCTGCTGGTAGACCTTGCCGAAGTACTTCGGCAGGGAGCTGTCGGGGTGGCGGCCGTCGGTGAGGGTGTTGTGGTCGACCCACACATGGGTGGAGCCGTAGACGACGACACCGTCGTACTCGGAGTTCCAGGCGCCGGTGTTGTTGTCGTCGGTCGGGTCCCACTGCGGGAAGCAGTCGATCGGGGCCTCGATGGTGAGGTTGCGCAGGATGACGTTGTGCACGCCCTTGATCTGCAGGCTGCCGCCGAGGATCCCGGAGTTCTCCCCGACGCCCACGATGGTGGTGTTGGAGGGGACGCTCACCCTGATGGCCTTGCCCTGGTTGTCCGAGGACGCGTCCCGCAGGTCCTCCTGCTCCCCGCTGACCGGGGTGTCGTGGCCCCAGACGGCGGGGTCGTAGTCGGCGAGGTACTGCTGGAAGTCGTAGCCTTCGGCCTCGAAGGCCTCGCAGCCCTGGGCCACGGCGTCGATCATCCCCTTGACCTTGATGATCTTCGGGGCGTCACCGCCGGCCTTCAGGGCGGCCTTGAACTCCTCCCAGGTGGTGACGGTGTGGACGTGCGCGGCGTCGGCGGCCGAGCCGCCCGTCGTGCCCGTCCCCTGAGAGGCCCAGCCGTCCTTCGCGGCGAGTACCTCACGGCCGAGGTCCCGGCCGCCCGCCTGAGCGGTGGCGCCGGTCAGGGACAGCACCAGGGCGGTGCATCCGACGAGCGCGGCGGCTCTCACTGTGGCATGCCCATGCCAGTTGCGTGCATTCATGGTGCGGCTCTCCTAGTACAGGACGGGTGGGGTCAGGCGGTGGGCTGGGGCCAGGTGATCCAGGATTCCGGGATGTCGTCGTCCAGCCGGCGCACGTCCCGCGGTGCCAGCACCCGGGTGCGCAGCAGTTCCCGCACCACCAGCCGCGCCACGGCGATCGCGCCGGGCGGGTTGAAGTGCGTGTTGTCCTGCTCGGTCTCGGTCCAGTTGAAGTACTTCTTCGTCTCCTCGACCCCGAGTTCCTGCCACAGCGCGAGGGACAGGGCCTGGATGTCGAGCAGCGCCACGCCCTCCGCCTGGGCGAGCGCCCGCATCGCCGCGGGGTACTCGCCGTGGCTGGACCGGGCGTTGCCGTTCGCATCGAATCTGCGGCGCTCCACGGACGTGGCCAGCACGGGGCGCGCGCCGCGTGCACGGGCGCCGGCGATGTATCGCCGCAGGTAATCCTGGTACGTCGTCCAGGGCTCGGTGTAGCGAGTGGGGTCGTCGGACTTGGCGTCGTTGTGGCCGAACTGGATCAGCAGGAGGTCGCCGGGCCGAATGGCGTCGAGAATGGCGTCGAGGCGGCCCTCGTCGATGAAGCTCTTCGAACTGCGGCCGTTCACGGCGTGGTTGGAGACCTTCAGGGGCTCGCGGAGGAAGAACGGCAGTGCCATGCCCCAGCCGGTCTCGGGGGCGGCGTCGGCGTACTTCTGGGCGGCGGTGGAGTCGCCGGCGATGTAGAGGGTGCGGGTGCGCGGGGCGCCGCCGTAGGAGGAGGCTGTGGCGTGCGCGGGGGAGGCGGCGGCGACGACGGGGATGGCGGCGATGAGCGCCGCGGCGGCGACCTGTCTGCGGGTGAGAGACATGGGGGCGGCCTTTCAGGGCGGTGTTTCGGGGCTTTCGGCAGTGCCTCTTACTTCGGGTGTGGAGGGTTGTGGGGGGGTGGGGGGGTGTGGGGTGGGGGGTGGAGGGGTTGAGGGGTGGGGCCGACGGCGGGGCGCGATGGGTCCGCCGCCGGCCCGATCCGGTGGGCGTGGGGGGATCAGCGGGCCGGGATCAGCCCTTCTGCTCGTTCCATTCCTTCTGGGCCTCGTTCAGCTGCTCGGCCATCTTGTCCAGGAAGTCCTTGGCGCTCATGTCGCCGAGCAGGACCTTCTGGAAGCCGGCCTCGTTGTCGGCCTTGGAGATGGTGTTCCAGTCCGGCAGGTAGTACGGCAACTGAACGATGGTGGTGGAGCCGTCGTTGAGGGCCTCGGCGGCGAGCTTGGTCGGCTCGGCCTTGGAGATCCAGGCGTCCTTGGCCGCTTCGGTGTGGGACGGGATGGCGCCGGCCGACTCGTTCCACTTGGAGTTGGACTCGTGCGAGGCGGCGAACTCGATGAACTTCCAGGCGGCCTCCTTGTTCTTGGAGCTCTTGAACAGGCCGAGGCCGTCGACGGGGTTGGAGACCTGGACGCGCTTGCCGCCGGGACCGGTCGGCTGCGGGATGCCGCGGAACTTGTCGGTGCCGAGCGCCTTCACGTGGTCCTGGTAGGAGCCCAGGTTGTGGTTCAGCATCCCGATGGTGCCGGAGTCCCACTGGGCGACCATCTTGGTGAAGTCGTTGTTGAGGTCGGCGGCCGGCGTGTACTTCTTGTACAGGCCGGCGTACTTCTCCAGCGCTTCGACGTTTTTCGGGTCGTTGAGCGTGGTCTTCTCACCGCCGGCGTCCCAGAACGACGTGATGCCGGACTGCCCGTACATGGCGTCCAGCGCCTGCGCGATGGAGCCCGCGCCACCGCGGATGGTGTAGCCGAACTCGTTCTTCTCGACGTCGGTGAGTTCCTCGGCGGCCTCGTAGAACCGGTCCCACGTGGTGGGCGCCTCCAGACCCGCCTTGTCGAACAGGTCGGTGCGGTAGTAGAGGGTGCCGTTGTTCGCGGAGGTCGGGATCGTGAACATGTTGTCGCCGGAGCCGCCGGCCACCTTGACCGACTCGACCATGTCCTCGTTGAGCTTGCCGCCCAGGGAGGACTCGGCCAGCCGGTCCTCCAGCGGCTCCAGCGCGTTCTGCGCCGCGATGCCCGCGAGCATGGCCGCGCCGACACCGCCGACGTCGGGCAGTCCGCCCCCCTGGATGGCGGTGTCGTACTTGGACTGCACCTCGGTGGAGGGGATCCCGACGTACTCGACCTCGATGTCGGTGTTCGCCTTCTCGAAGTCGGCGATGATCTCCTTCCAGATGTCGGTGCGGACACCGCCGTTGTTGTCCCAGAAGACGATCTTCCCGGTGCCGCTGCCCTCGGCTCCGTCACCCCCGCCGCTGCCGTCGTCACCGCAGGCGGTGGCGGTCAGGGCGAGTACGGCCCCCAGAGCGACGGCGGCCGACGTCCGGCGCCTTCCTGTGCTGGTGCTGTGATTGCTGATCCTCATGGGTCGGCTCTCTTCTTCCGGATCCAACGGAGATGTGCGGTGTGGGGGTGTGGGGGTGTCAGTGGCGGTCGTACGGCGCCCAGCCGTCCGACCCGTTCAGGTAGCGGGCCACGGTGTGCGACCGGGCCTCGGCGTCACTCAGGTGCGGCCGGTCCGCCGTCAGGAACGCGCCGGGCCCGTGGTTGCCGTACTCGGCGAACCGCGCGTCCCGCCAGGAGAAGCCGCTCATGTCGGTCCACGGCGAGGCCTTGATCGCGGCGGGCAGCTTCGTGTTCCGGATCAGCACCTGGGCGATGGCGTCCGGCTGGCCGCCCGGGTGCCAGGGCCGCCCCAGGTGGAACGATCCGGCGGGTGCGTCGCTGAGGATCTCCGACCGGGTGATCAGGAACCCGTACGGGTTGTCCTTCCAGGTCGAGGCGGCGGTGATGTAGCCGTTGTTCGTCGCCGATCCCCGGCTCAGCGCCCGGATCACCGACCGCTCGATGACGGTGGTGGCCCGCCCGTAGATGAAGTCGACATCGCCCTCGATGTACGAGTCGCGGATGTAGACGCGGCTGACGGTGGTCAGCCTGGGGCTGTCGGTCATCAGGGTGTCCTGGTTGCCCAGGAACGCGGTGTCCTCGAAGACGATCCGGTCGCCGGTCGTCTTCATCGCCAGTGCCTGCTCGCCCTTCAGCTCGTGCGCTGCCTCGTCGAAGTCGTTGCTGAAGGTGAGGTTGCGTGCGGTGACGTCGCTCGCGGCGATCCGGACGGTCGCGCTCCCGGTGGAGCCGCCGTACTCGGCGGGTGTGTCGTAGACGATGACGGTGTCCGAGCGGTCCTGTCCGGTCCCGCGCAGCACGATCCCCGGCTTGTCCGCGGGAACGAGCACCTTCTCGCGGTACGTGCCGGGCGCGACCGCGACGGTCACGGGCACGTCGTTGCCGGACGGCACGGCGTCCACGGCCGACTGCACCGTCGGGTACGCGGCGGGGACGTGCAGCGTCACCGCGCCACCGATCCGCTTCTGCGGGCCGGAGAAGCGCTTGACCAGCGCGGGGACGGCCGCGGCCGGGTCGAGGCGGTAGTCGTAGAACGCCCGTGGGTCGAAGGCGTCACCCCGGGTGTCGTGCCGCCCCGTGGTGTTCTTCAGGATCGAGCCGCGCTGCACCAACTCGGCCGTGGCATCGGCCTGGTGGGGGTGCTGCACGCCGTCGTAGTAGCTGTTCTCGATGACCATCTCGGTCCTGCCGCGCGCCCAGCTGCCGTAGGTCCACTGCGGGTCGCCGTCGGCCACCTGACGCGAGAAATAGTTGTTGTACAGGTGCGCGTAGGCACAGTTGTCGGCGGACGGATTGCGTTGCTTCGTCCCCGTGAACCAGTTGTGGTCGATGGTGATCTGCGTCTTGGCGTTGTCCGTCCAGCCGATGCCGAACGCCTTGTTGTGGTCGGCGAACCGGTTGTAGGAGACGGTGACGTACTCGCTGTCCTTGCGCACGTCGAGCAGCCCGTCGCCCATGCGCGTGAAGCGGTTGTGGTCGATCCAGACGTGGTGGACGGAGTCCATCTGGATGGCGTCGAAGTCGGTGGTCTTGCCGTCCCAGTCGCCCTCGACGTAGGAGTCCCGGATCGTCAGGTTGCGGATGATGACGTTGTGCGTGCCGGGCTTGAGGTGCAGCTCGCCGTGGACGATCTCACCGGTGTCGCCGACGCCGATGAGGGTCTTGTCGGACGCCACCACGATGTCCGAGCCGAAGGGTTCGACGGCGATCGAGCCCTTGACCCGGATGACGTACGGTTCCTCGGCCGCCGCGTATCGGGCCAGCGAGGCCTGGTCGGTGACCGTGACGACCTTGCCGCCCGCGCCTCCGGTGGTGCCGCCGGCGAGGGCGGCGAAACCGTGCGGCCGGTCGGTGAAACGGTCGGCGGTCGTGGTGGCCGGGGTGGTCCGCGCCGTGTCCGTGGCGGGGGCGGCGGCCTTCGCCTCCCCCACCGTCCCCAGGGCCAGGGCGGCGACCAGGCCGAACACGGCGGCCATGGTTCTGCCGGATCCCGGCAAGCGCTTGCTTCGGAGGTGCGTCATTGCGGCTCCCAACAGGCGGGTGGTGACGGTTACAGGGGGCTGATCCGGAACTGCGTGAAGATGGCCGCGCCGGCGTGTCCGGAACCGGCGGGCGCGAGGGCGAACAGGCCGAGCAGGGCACCGACCCAGCGCCACGGGGTGGCGGCGAAGACCTGGCCGGAGGGACGGAAGCCGTCCCCGACGTCGCAGGAGAAACGGCAGCGCGCCCCGGCGCCGACCTCGACGCGCAGCCGGGCCCGGCCCTCGGGCGCCTCGCGGGGATGTGCGGCGTCCCGCTCCTGCTCCGCGACCGCCTCGGCGAACCGGTGCACCAGATGTACCGTCCCGTCCGCGCCGCGCTGGAGCCCGATCCAGCCGAACGCGTCGCCGAGGACCGCGAGTCCGGCCCGCGCGCCGGGTTCCTCGCCGGTGAGACACAGGTCCACCTCGACCACGCAGGGCGTGCCGGGCAGCCGTTGGGTGAGCACGTTCGGCAGCCGGCGCAGGTCGTGCGCGTCGGCCGAGCGGACGCAGGTCAGCCGGAGTCCGTCGCCGGAGTGCCGGGGGGCCCAGCCGTCCTGGGGGTTGGCGGTCCACTGCCACTGGCGGCCGAAGCGTCCGCCGGGGAAGTCGTCGTCGGTGGCGGGCGCGGCGGGCGGCTGCGGTGGCAGGCCGGGCCGTTGATGCTCGGCCACGGGGGCGCCCTCGTGACCGAGCACGGGCCAGCCGTCGGCACCCCAGCGCATCGGCTGG
The DNA here is from genome assembly GCF_040303285.1 of Streptomyces sp. NPDC096046. Taxonomy (NCBI): domain Bacteria; kingdom Bacillati; phylum Actinomycetota; class Actinomycetes; order Kitasatosporales; family Streptomycetaceae; genus Streptomyces; species Streptomyces sp. NPDC096046. The sequence continues at coordinate 111,210 of NZ_JBEOSZ010000018.1, forward strand.
AGGTGCACGACCCGGCCGTAGGCGCCGCGCTGCTGGAAGTGCAGGAACCAGTCCTCGCCGGAGGGGGTGCGCACCCAGCCGCCCTGGTGGGGGCCGTTGACGTCGGTGTCCTTCTGCTCCAGGACGATCCTCTCCTCGTACGGCCCGAAGAAGCCGCGCGAGCGGAGGGCGCCCTGCCAGCCGGTCTCCACTCCCCCGGCGGGCGCCAGGATCCAGAACCAGCCGTCGTGCCGGTAGAGCTTGGGCCCTTCGAGGGTGAACCAGCCGGGGATGCGGTCGCCGTCGACGATCACCTTGCCCTCGTCGAGGAGTTCGGTGCCGTCGGGGCGCATGCGGTGGCCGGTGAGGCGGTTCTTGACGCCGGAGCGGGACTTGGCCCAGGCGTGCACGAGGTACGCCTCGCCGGTCTCGCCGTCCCACAGGGGGCACGGGTCGATCAGGCCCCGGCCCGGCTTCACCAGGTGCGGGCGGGTCCACGGGCCCCGGACCGCCGGGGCGTTGACCTGGAAGATGCCCTGGTCGGGGTCGCCCCAGAAGATCCAGAAGCGGTCGTCGTGATACCTCAACGAGGGCGCCCAGACGCCACAGTCGTGACGCGGTGCCCGGAACTCGTTTGCCGGTTCCAGGCGTTCGAGGGCGTGGCCGACCAGGGTCCAGTTGACCAGGTCGCGGGAGTGCAGCAGGGGCAGGCCGGGGACGCGGCCGAAGCTGGAGGCGGTCAGGTAGAAGTCGTCGCCGACGCGCACGACGTCCGGGTCGGACCAGTCGGCGTCGAGGACCGGGTTGCGGTACGTGACGTCGGTCTGCTCGGCGCTCACGGACCCACCGCCTTGCGGACGAGGGACGCGGCCGCGTCCCGGTCGAGGCGGCCGTCGGCGACGACGGTGACGACACGGCGTACGACGGTGTCACCGGGCGGGATCGGCAGCCGCTCGTCGTGCGCGAGGGACGAGCCCACGCCCGGGTACTCCCCGGTGCGTACGAACCACGGGTCCCGCCGGGTCCGCGCGGTGGCCCCGGCGAAGACCAGCGTCCAGGTGGAGCCGGCCAGGGCGAGCCAGTCGGCGCGCCGTCCGTGGACCCCGGCCTCGCCCTCGGTGTCGGCGGTGAAGACGTCCGGGGCCCCGGATTCCTTGCGGGCCCGCCAGAAGAAGCCGCCGTAGGCCGCGCCCGGGCGCCCGTTGGTGGCGGGGCTGCCGATGGACAGCGGGCCCGGGGTGACGTTGGTGAGGGAGAAGGTCAGGTCCAGCGCCCAGGCGCTGTCGGTGAGTCCGGTGGCCGCGACCGTGCGGCGTTCACGCAGCAGCTCACCTCCCGCCGCCACCCAGCGCAGCTCTTCCACGAAGCCGTCGGGGTCGCGCAGCCGGAAGGCGGAGTGCCGCTGCGAGCCGTGGTTGTCCAGCTCGGTCGGGCCCTGGTCGCGGACGAAGGTGCGCCCGCCCCAGAAGTTGTGCCCCTCGACGTCGGGAACGGCGACACCGACGCCGAGGTGGTGTGCGTGGTCGGCCGGGCCGAGCTCGGTCACGGCCGTGCCGGCCAGGGTGGTGACGGGGTGCAGGTACGGGCGCGGGGACAGGCGCGCGGGGAGCTCGGGCCGCGTGACGTACCGGCCGACCGGCCGGCCCGCGACATGCAGGACCGCGGTGTCGGTGGTCATCGGGTGCTCACCTCTTTCCGGCGGGCGGGCGGGAGCGCCCAGGGAGCACCCAGTTCGGAGTACAGGGAGAGGGTGTCGGCGGCGGCCGCCACCAGTCCGTCGATGCCGGGCACGACCCTGCGGTTCTCGCCGGGGATCCGGTGCCAGGCGGTGTCGGGCAGCGGGGCCGGGTCGGGGGCCTGCCGGATCGCCTCCACGACCTTCATGAAGGCGCCGGTCGCGTCCGGGGTGACCAGCAGGCCGGCCCCGGTGGTGAGGTGCGCCACGAGGTTCTCCAGCAGGTCGGTGCGGCCGTACTCGTACTCCTGCGGGCCGTGGTCCGCGCGCTGGAGCAGCACCCGGTCCTGCTTGTACCAGAAGGTGATCCGGCCGCTGCTGCCGTGCACCAGGACGTACGGCTCGTCGGCCCGTTCGGCGCACAGGGTCGCGGCGACGGTGACCGGGTGTCCCTGCGCGGTGGTGACGCGGACGCAGGAGGTGTCGTCGGACTCGATGGCGTTGGCCCGCAGCAGTTCGCTCTCGACGGCGGTGACGTCCTCGGCGCGGGTGCTGCCGCCGAGGGCGAGGGCGGTGGCGACGGCGTGCGCGAGGGGGTTGGTCAGCGCCCCGTCGATCACGTCGGCGCCGTTCATCCGTCGCTTGCCCGCCCAGGGCGCCCGGCGGAAGTAGGCCTCGTCGCGCACCCAGGCACCGGCTCCGCCGACCCCGACGAGTTGGCCGACGGCGCCCTGGGCGATCAGTTCACGGATGGCGGGCAGGGCCTGCGAGCCCAGCGACTGGAACCCGATCTGGCAGGCGACACCGGCCTCGGCGACACCGTCGGCCATGCGGCGGTACTCGGCGTAGGAGGGCGCGGGCGGCTTCTCCAGGAGGATGTGGACGCCGTTGCGCGCGGCCGTCAGCGCGAGGTCGGTGTGCGTCGGGATCGGCGTGCAGATCACCGCGATCCGGGCGCCGGTGGACTCCAGCAACGCACCGAAGTCGGCCGACTGCTCGGGGAGTTCGCCGCCGAACTCGTCCTCGGTCAGCGGGGTCGGCTCGCAGATGCCGACCAGCCGGACCAGTCCCGCGCGGCCGAGCCGGCGGATGTTCTCCAGGTGCCAGCGGCCGTGGCCGCGGGCGCCGGCGAGGACGACGGGCAGGGGTGTGCTCACGGGTTCCTCCCCGCTCCCGCGCCGCGGGCCACCACTCGGTCGGCCGTCCGGGCGCTGTCGATCTTCGTGTGCAGGGTCGGTGTCCAGCCCACGTCGGCGGTCAGGTCGCGCTCGCCGCCCGAGTTGTAGGCGTTGTGGATCGCGAGCAGGTCGACCGGATAGCCGTTGAAGAGGGTGCCGCTCTGGTGCAGGGCGCTGCCGTTCCAGCTCTTGACCAGGTCGGCCGCCTCGACGTGGCCGGGCGTGGTGAAGGCGTTGTTCTCGGCGTAGAGGGCGGACTCGGTGCCCACGCCGAGGGAGTAGCGGTAGGGCGCGCCGTCGGGCACGACGTACCGGTTGTTGTAGAGGTGCACCTGGCCGAAGCGGACCCGCGGGGCGCGCTGGACGACCGATGTGAACTCGTTGTGGTGCAGGGTGACCCGGAGGCTGCCCCGGTCGCTCGTGGCCGAGTCGCTGTTGCCGATGAGCACGGCCTTGTCGTGGCCGGTGAAGCGGCTCCAGGAGACGGTGACGAGGTCGGAGCCGTTGGTGATGTCCAGCAGGCCGTCGTGGCGCAGGTAGTTGCGGCCGAAGTGGGTGGGTTCCCTCTCGTCCGGGTGCCCCTGGTCGGAGAGCGTGACGTGGTCGATCCAGACGTGCGTGGCGCCGCGCAGCCAGATGTTGTCGTAGGCGGTCTTCCAGTCGCCGAGGCCGCCGGTGTTGGGCTGCCAGACGGGGAAGCAGTCGTAGGCGTCGCGCAGGTCGAGGTTGCGGATGATCACGTTGTCCGCGTCCTTGACCTGGAGGCTCGCGCCCTTGAGCACCGCGCGGGAGCCCAGCCCGACGATCGTGGTGTTGGAGCCGACGGGCAGCACGATCCGCTCGGCCTGCCGGGCCGCCGACGCCTGGCGGGCCTCCTCCTGCGGGCCGCTGGGCTTGGCCGGGCCCCAGGTGCGGGGGTCGTAGGCGGCGAGGTACTTCTTCAGGCCGTAGCCGTCGGTGGCGTAGTCGGCGCAGTCCAGGCGGTCGCCGTCGTCGTCGGTGTTGGCGTCGACGGTCCCGGCGATCTTGATGATCTTCGGGGTGTCGCTGCCGCCGTCGAGGGCGCGGACCAGCCCGGCGCGGTCGGTCACGGTGTGGACGTGCGCGTCGTCGGCCGCGGCACCTCCGGTGGTGCCGCCCGCGGCCGCCGCCCAGCCGTCGTGCGCGGGCAGGGTGTCGCGGCCGATGTCCCGGGCCTCGGCGTGCGCGGGGACGCACAGCAGCCCCAGCAGGCCGGTGGCCACGGCGAGGTGACGTGCTCTCATCCCTTCACCGCCCCCGCGCTGAACCCGGTGATCAGCCACTTCTGGATGAAGGCGAACACGAGCACCACGGGCACGGCCGCGATGATGCCGCCGGCGGCGAGGGCGCCGAGGTCGACGCTGTCCGCTCCCATCAGGGTGTTGAGGCCGACCGGGATGGTCTGCTTGTGCTGGTTGTTGAGGAACATCAGGGCGAACAGGAAGTGGTTCCAGGAGTGTACGAAGGCGAAGGAACCGACGGCGATCAGGCCGGGCCGCAGCAGCGGCAGGACGACGATCCGGAAGGCCTTGAACCGGTTGCAGCCGTCGACCCAGGCGGCCTCCTCCAGGGAGTACGGCACGTTCTTGATGAAGTTGCTGATCAGGATCATCGACAGCGGCAGCTGGAAGACGGTCTCGGCGATGATGACGCTGCCCAGCGAGTTGATCATCTGCAGCTCGGCGAAGATCTCGAACAGCGGGACCAGCAGCAGCGCGCCCGGGACGAACTGGGAGCACAGCAGGGCCAGCATGAAGAGCTGCTTGACCTTGAAGTCGAACCGGGCGAGGGCGTAGCCCCCGGCCAGCGCGACCAGGGTCGTCATCACCAGCGTGGCGACGCCGACGAGCACGCTGTTCTGGAAGTAGACGCCGAAGCTGCGCTCCGTCCACACCTTCTCGAAGTGGTCGAAGGTCATCGGCCAGGGCACCAGCGAGGTGGAGCCGGCCGGGCGCAGCGAGAACAGCAGGATCCAGTAGAACGGGATCAGCGTGAAGACGAGGTAGATACCCAGAGGCAGGTAGATCTGCCAGCGGGGCGCCTCGTCCCAGGCGCGGCGGGACGTGCTCGCCGGCCGCGGCGGTTCGGGGGTGGCGGGTGCGGGGGCGGGCGCGGCCTTGGTGGCCACCTTGGTGCTCACTTGTTCTCGCCTCCGAACTTGCTCATCCGCAGATAGACGACCGAGCAGAAGAGCAGGATCACGAACGCGACCGTGGTCAGGGCCGACGCGTAGCCGAAGTTGTGGGACTCGACGCTGGTGCTGGCGACGTAGAGCGGCAGGGTCGTGGTGACGCCCGCGGGTCCGCCGCCGGTCAGCGTGTAGAGCAGGTCGACGTTGTTGAACTCCCAGACCGCGCGCAGCAGCGTGGACAGGATGATGGCGTCCTTCAGATGGGGCAGTGTGATGTGCCAGAACTGCTTGAACCGGCTGGCCCCGTCGACCTCGGCGGCCTCGTAGAGGTCCTTCGAGACGGACTGGAGGTCGGCGAGGATCAGGATCGCGAAGAACGGCACACCGCGCCACAGGTCGGCGACGACGGCGGCGGGGAACACGGTCGAGGTGTCGGACAGCCAGCTGGTGCCGTAGGAGCCGATGCCCATGTCGGCGAGGTAACGGGTGATGCCCGTCTGGGAGTTGTAGAGCAGCACCCAGATCGCGGAGGTCAGTACGCCGGAGACGGCCCACGGGGAGAAGACCATGGCGCGTCCCAGGCCCCGGCCGACGAAGGTCTGGTTGACGATGAGGGCCAGCGCCAGGCCGAACATCAGCTGCAGGCCCACTTCGACGAAGACCCACTTGGCACTGAAGACGAGACTGTCCCAGAACAGCGGGTCGTCGGTGAAGATGCGGACGAAGTTGTCGAAACCCGCGAATCCGTTCCGCCACGGTTTGGTGGGGTTGTAGTTCTGCAGGCTGTAGTAGAAGACGCTGATGACCGGGTAGGCGATGAAGCCCAGCATGAGCAGGGCGGCCGGTGCGATCAGCAGGTAGGGAAGCCTGCGCGGGGTGGCGGAGGCACGGCGCCGCCTCGGTGGCGCGGGCGGTTTCGCCACGGCTGCGGCTTGGGCCATGACTGTTCTCCGTTCTCAGTACGTCGTGGTACGTCATGCGGGCGCGGTAAGCGCTTTCCCGCTGTGCGGGGTCGTGCCGGGTCGTGCTGAGGTATCTGGGCGGTGCGGTGGTTCAGCCCGCGTACGGGTCCCGCACCGTGCCCGGGCGAGCCAGGAACTCGAAGTCGCAGCCGGTGTCGGCCTGTGTGATCTGCTCGTCGTAGAGCGCGCCGTAACCGCGCTCGTAGCGGGTGGGCGGGGGCGTCCAGTCCGCCCTGCGCCGGTCCAGCTCCTCGTCGTCCACATGGAGACGGAGGGTGCGGGCCGCGACATCGAGGGTGATGGAGTCGCCGGTGCGCACGAGGGCGAGCGGTCCGCCCACATGCGACTCGGGAGCGACGTGCAGCACACAGGTGCCGTAACTCGTGCCGCTCATCCGGGCGTCGGAGATGCGGACCATGTCCCGGACGCCCTGCTTGAGCAGGTAGTCGGGCAGGGGCAGCATGCCGTACTCGGGCATGCCCGGGCCGCCCTTGGGGCCGGCGCCCCGCAGCACGAGCACATGGTCGGGGGTGATGCCGAGCGCCGGGTCGTTGATGGTGCGCTGCATCGTCCTGTAGTCGTCGAAGACGACGGCGGGTCCGGTGTGCTTGAGCAGGTGCCGCTCGGCGGAGATGTGCTTGATGACGGCGCCGTCCGGGCAGAGGTTGCCGCGCAGCACCGCGACCCCGCCCTCGGCGGCGACCGGGTTGTCCCGGGTCCGGATGACGTCGTCGTTGTGCACCTGGGCGCCGGCGAGCTGCTCCCGCAGCGTGTCGTGCGAGACGGTCGGGCGGTCGAGGTGGAGCAGGTCCGTGATCCGGGAGAGGAACCCGGGCAGGCCGCCCGCGAAATGGAAGTCCTCCATCAGGTACGTCTGGCCGCCGGGCCGTACGTTGGCCAGCACCGGCACCGTGCGGGCGACGCGGTCGAAGTCGTCGAGGGTGAGCCGGACGCCCGCGCGGCCGGCCATGGCGATCAGGTGGATCACGGCGTTGGTGGAGCCGCCGAGGCCGAGCACGGTCGTCACGGCGTCCTCGAAGGCCTCGGCGGTGAGGATGTCGCTCGGCTTGCGGTCCTTGTGGACCAGTTCGACGATCGTCATGCCCGCCCTGGCGGCCATCCGGTCGTGCCCGGAGTCGACGGCCGGGATGCTGGAGGCGCCCGGGACCGTGACACCGAGCGCCTCGGCGGCGGCGGTCAGCGTGGAGGCCGTGCCCATCGTCATGCAGTGGCCGGGCGAGCGGGCGAGGCCGCTCTCCAGCTCCTGCATCTCGCAGTCGCCGATGACCCCGGCCCGCTTGTCGTCCCAGTACTTCCACATGTCGGTACCGGAGCCGAGGGTCTCGCCCCGCCAGTGGCCCGGCAGCATCGGCCCGGCCGGCACGAACACCGCCGGCAGGTCCGCGCTCGCCGCGCCCATGAGCAGGGCGGGCGTCGACTTGTCGCAGCCGCCCATCAGCACGGCCCCGTCGACCGGGTACGACCTCAGCAGCTCCTCCGTCTCCATGGCGAGCATGTTGCGGTAGAGCATGGGGGTCGGCTTCTGGAAGGTCTCACTCAGGGTCGAGACCGGGAACTCCAGCGGGAATCCGCCCGCCTGCCAGACACCGCGCTTGACCGCCTGGGCGCGGTCCCTGAGGTGCACATGGCAGGGATTGATGTCCGACCAGGTGTTGAGGATCGCGATGACCGGCTTGCCGAGGTGCTCCTCGGGCAGGTAGCCGAGCTGGCGGGTGCGGGCACGGTGGCTGAAGGTGCGCAGTCCCTCGGTGCCGTACCACTGGTGGCTGCGCAGGTCCTCCGGACGCTTCTTCGGTGTGCTCATATCGACCACCCCGCGGCGATCGCGGCGACCGCGGCGCGCTCGTCCTCCCCGAGGGTGCGGCTCGGCGGGCGGACCTCGCGGCGGCACAGCCCGAGGGAGGCGAGGGCCTCCTTGACGACGGTGACGTTGTTCGCGGAACCGTTGGCCGCGCGCAGTTCCTCGAAGCGGCGGATCTGCTCCCACACCTTCATGGCGGCCGGGTAGTCGCCGGAGCGCAGCGCCTCCAGCATGTTCAGGGAGACGGCCGGGGCCACGTTCACCAGGCCCGAGGTGAAGCCGGTGGCACCGGCGGAGAAGTAGGAGGGCGCGTACGGCTCGGCGAGCCCGGCCACCCACACGAACCGCTCGAGACCCGCGTCCCGGGCGAACCCGGCGAACCTGGCCGCGTCCGGGACGGCGTACTTCACGCCGATGACGTTCGGGCAGGCGTCGGCGAGTTCGGCGAGCCGGGCGCCCGAGAGCTGCGCGTTGCGGATGTACGGGACGACGCCCAGCTCGGGCACGGCCTCGGCGACGGCCCGGTGGTAGTCGACCCAGCCCGCCTGGGAGACGTACGGGTGGACGGGCTGGTGGACCATCACCATCTGGGCGCCGAGGTCCCGGGCGTGTCGCGCGGAGGCGACGGCGGTCGGGACGTCGTGCCCGACGCCGACGAGGATCGCGGCCCGCTTTCCGGCCTCGTCGACGGTCAGTTCGGTGACGAGCCGGCGCTCCTCGGGAGTGAGGGCGTAGAACTCGCCGGTGTTGCCGTTGGGGGTGAGGGTCGTGATGCCGCCGTCGAGCAGACGGCGCAGCAGAGCCCGGTAGGTGCCCTGCTCGACGGAGCCGTCCTCGGCGAACGGGGTCACCGGGATCGCCACCACGTCGGCCAGGGCCGCCCGCTGGGTCTCGAACGCCACGCTGCTCATTGCTGACCTTCCTGTTCCCGTGCCGCCTGGGGGAAGGCGCGCTGCACGAAGGAGGCGATGTGGACGTGCAGGGCACGCGCCGCGCCGTCGGCGTCGCCGTCGAGGGCGAGCCGCAGGATCTCCCGGTGCTCGCCGGCCTCCCGCTCCCAGGAGGGCGAGGCGGCCCAGGCGACGGCCGAGACGAGGGCGGCCTGGTCGCGCACCTCGTCGAGCATCCGGCCGAGCAGCGGGTTGCCGCACGGCAGGTACAGGGCGCGGTGGAACTCCCGGTTGGCCAGGGAGCGTTCGGCGGTGTCGGTGGCGACGTCGGCCCGGGTCAGGGCGTCCCGAGCGGCGTCCAGGGAGGCCCCGCGCCGCACGGCCCGCTTCAGAGCCTCGGGCTCCAGCAGCAGCCGCACGTCGTAGACCTCGCGCGCCATGTCCGCGTCCACCATGCGCACCGTGACGCCCTTGTACTGGTTCATCACGACCAGCCCGGTCCCGGCGAGGGTCTTGAGCGCCTCCCGCACGGGGGTCTTGGACACCCCGAACTGCGCGGCGAGCTCGGTCTCGACGAGCGCCTGCCCGGGCGTCAACTGCCCAGTGAGGATGCGGTGTTTGATCCCCTCCAGCACGTACTGCGTGCGGGAGGGGATCGGCGTGGGCACAGAGGTCATGCGCGCCTCTCGGATCTCGCGTCTCGGTGGATCGCGTATCGGATCTCGCGTATCGCGTCTCATATATGACGTACGAAGTACGACGCGATGACGGTAGGAGGGCGCGTTTGTTTCGTCAATGCTTCTGACGCAGGAAGTGGCAATCGCTTTCTACGACCTGGGCTGCCACCCCGGATCCCGCCCGCTCAGCCCCACGGCCCGGTCCAGCAGGGGCGCGTCCGGCCCGACGGGGACGACGGGGCCGAAGATGTCGCCCCGGCCGGGGTCGCCGACCGCCGCGGCGAGGAAGTCGTGGCAGACCTGGAGCGCGGCCGGATCGGGGGTGTACACCTGGCCCGTCGCGCGGGCCAGGTCCCAGCCGTGGATCACCAGCTCGTCGGTGGCGACGAGGCCGGCGACCTCGCCGGGCAGGTCCACGCCCCCGGCCCGGGTCATGCCGGTCCAGGCGGCCGGGTCGCGCCAGGCCTCGGCCAGTTCGGCGAGGACCTTGGGCAGCTCCTCGCGCCAGCCCGGCCCGATGTCCGGGAGCGCGGAGTCCGGGCTGGTGTCGGTGGTGACACCCAGGTCCTTGCGGCCGGCGTCACGGAAGGCGACGGTCAGCCCGACCAGGTGGCCGAGCAGGTGGCGCACCGCGTATTCCGGACAGGGGGTCGGGTCCGTCAGCCGCTCGTCGGTGACGCCTTCGGCCAGGCGCGCCAGGACCGCCGTCTGCGGTCCGAGGTCGAGGGTCGGGGTGGTGTCGGTCATCGGCTGTTCCTCCTGGTTCGGGTACCTGGGAGGTAGACCGAGGGCGACCGCGGAACTCATCGCCCGGCCGCCCGATCTCTACGGCACTTCCCCGATCCCCGCTAACGGGCCTTAGAACCACGATGACCAGGCATGACGACCTCAACAACCTGGCCCGTGGTGCATGTCCTGCGCGACCGCAACGCGGGGCTCTGTCTCTCCGGAGTGGTGGTCTCCGGCTTCGGTGCCTCGGCCCTGTGGCTGGCATCCGGCGTGTGGGTCAAGGACCTCACCGGCTCGGACGGCCTGGCGGCGCTGTGCCTGCTCGCCATGTGGCTGCCGACGCCGGCCGGACCGCTGCTGGGCATCCTCGCCGACCGGGTCCGCCGCAAACCGCTGCTGATCGGCGCGAACCTGCTGCTGGGCGCCCTCCTGCTCGCCCTCGTGGCCGTCGACGGCCCGGGGGATCTCTGGCTGCTCTACGCCGTGCTGTTCGTATACGGCACCGCGGGCGTCGTCCACGACGCGGCAGAGTCGGCCCTGGTCGCGACCGCCGTCGGCCCGTCCCTGCTCGGCGACTTCAACGGTCTGCGCGTGACGGCCGCCGAGGGCATGAAACTCCTGGCCCCGCCGGCGGGCGCGGGCCTGTACGCGGCGTACGGCGGCGCGAGTGTCGCCCTCCTGGACGCGGCGACGTTCGTGCTGGCCACGGCCCTGTACGCGGCCGTACGCGTACAGGAGGACAAGCCCGCGCCGCCCACCGGACGCCCTCGGCGGCGGGCCGCCGAGGGCGTCCGGCACCTGTGGGCGCACCCCGTGCTGCGCCCCCTGGTCCTGGCGGGCGGCGCCGCCATGCTCTGCGCCGGTCTGAACGGGGCGATGGTGTACGCCGTCGTCGACGCCCTCGGGCACTCCCCCGCGTACACCGGCGTACTGTACGCCGTGCAGGGCGCCGGTTCGGTCGCGGTCGGCCTGCTCTCCGGCACCGCCTTGCGCCATCTGGGCGCTCGGCGCTTCGCGGCGTCCGGGATCGCCCTGCTGGCCGTCGCCGTGGCCCTGCGGGGGGTGCCGTCCGAGCCGGTCGCGCTGGTGTGCGGCGCGGCGATCGGCGTGGGGCTGCCCGCCGTGCTGATCGCCGCGCTGACCTGCGTGCAGCACGAGACACCGGGTGCGCTGCTGGGCCGGGTCACGGCCACCGCCCACACCCTGGTGTACGCACCGAACGTGGTGGGGCTGGCCGCCGGGGCGGCCCTGGTCGAGCTGGTGAGCCACCGGCTGGTGCTGGTGGCCCTGGGCGCGGCCCTGCTGGTGGCGGCGGCCGCGCTGTGTCAGAGCCCGGCGAGGGCGGAGCGGACCGCCTCCAGGTCGCCGTCGGACGCCAACCCCGCGTGATAGAGCCGCAGTTCGGTGGCCCCGATCTCCCGTGCCCCGGCGGCGTCGGCGGCGAGGGTGCCCGGGCTGCCGCCCATCCCCGAGACGACGGTGAAGTTGGCCGCGATGACGGCGCCCCGTCGGTCCTGCCGTGCGAACGGTGTCAGCGTGCCGGTGCCGCCCGCGCAGGGCACGACCACACCGTCCGCGACGGACAGGATGTGCGCCGGGTCGACCCCGGGATTGGCGCCGACGTGGTACGACACCGGATCCGCGTGCAGCAGCACCTGGAAACCTTCGGGTGCCGCCGCGCGGACCGCCGCGACGGCCTGCTCCTGGAGGGTGCGGGCGGTGTCGTCGCGGTACCCGCGCGTGAGGTTCGCGAGGGTGTCACCGAGGAGCTTCTCGACGCCCGTCCAGCCTCCGTCGGAGGGGGCGCCCTGCCAGACCGGCTCCAGCGCGGTCCGTACGGCGGCCGCCAGTTCGTCGGCGTCCAGGCCGTGCCGGCCGTAGCCCTCCCTGCAGGACGGGCAGAAGCACAGCGCCATCAGGTACTGCCCGGCGTCCCCGAGGCCGATGCCGCCGGTCTTGTCGTGGGCGTGCAGATGCTGCAGTCCGTACCAGCCGAGGGACTCCAGTTCGGTGCCGCGCGCCCCGGGCCGGACCGCCGCATCGGCCGCCAGGTCGGTCAGGTACGCGCGGGTGGCGGGCTGCGCGATGCACGGCGCCCAGGGATAGCGGTCGCCGTAGGCGTTGACGACCGAGGTGTCCGGGTGTTCGGCACCGAGGCGGGAGTTGTGCGCCAGGACGACCCAGGTGTGCACCTCCAGACCGGCCTCGGTGAGCGCGCCGGCGGCCTCGCCGAAGGCGTCGCCGGGGGCCCAGGCACCGGCCGCGTAGGGGCGCAGCTCACGCCCGGCCCAGCGGTCGTCCGCCGGGTACAGCACGGCGGCGTGCTCGGCGGTGACGATGCGGTGGCGCGGATGGCGGGGCGTGAGGGCGCGCGTGGAGTGGTAGGCGGCGGCGAGCGTCACCTGCCGCACGCCGAGCGCGGCGATGCGCGCGGGTGCCTCCGGGTCCCCGTTGACGTCCCAGGGGTAGACGAACGCCGACGCCTTCACTTGGTCTCCTCCAGCAGCGCGTAGCCCCGCTCGATCAGTTCGGCGAGCTGCTTGACATGATCCCCGGCCGGCTCGTGCAGCGGGGGCCGCACCTCCCCGACGTCGAGGCCGCGCAGCCGTACCCCGGCCTTGACCAGCGCGACGGCGTATCCGCGGCCTCGGGCGCGCAGTTCGACGAACGGGCCGTAGAAGCCGTCCAGCAGTCTGCGCACGGTGGTGTCGTCACCGGTGCCGAGGGCCCGGTGGAAGGCGAGGGCGATCTCCGGCGCGAAGCAGAAGACGGCGGACGAGTAGAGCGTCACACCGAGGGCGCGGTAGGCGAGCTGGGTCTGTTCGGCGGTCGGCAGGCCGTTGAAGTAGAGGAAGTCGCCGGAGGTTCCGGTGCGGACGGCGCTGACGACGCGCTGCATGAGGTCGAGGTCGCCGAGCCCGTCCTTGAGGCCGATGATCCCGTCCGTGCGGGCGAGTCCGACGACCGTCTCCGGGGTGAACACGGCGTTGTCGCGCTGGTAGACGATGACCGGCAGGGCGGTCGCGGCGGCCACCTCCCGGTAGTGCCGCAGCAGCCCCTCCTGCCCGGCGACGACGAGGTAGGGCGGCATGGCGAGCAGGCCGTCCGCACCGGCGGCCTCGGCGAGGCGGGCGTAGCGCACGGCGAGCGCGGTGCCGTACCCGGCGCCCGCGACGACCGGCACGCGACCGCCGGCGGCCTCGACGGCGGCCCGTGCGCAGGCCTCGAACTCCTCGGGCGTCAGTGCGTGGAACTCGCCGGTGCCGCAGCAGGCGAACACGGCGGCGGCCCCGGCCTCCACCCCGCGGCGGACGTGCGCGCGGTAGGTGTCGAGGTCCACGGAGCCGTCGGGCGCGAAGGCGGTGACCGGGAAGAACAGCGGTCCGCTGGGGATGGCGAGTCGAGCGGCGAGAGGGGCTGACGTCACGAGCTCTCCCGGTTCCATATGCATGATTGGCGTCTATGTTTCTGAACCAGTCCACGCTAAGGCGCCGCCTCAGGGCCGGTCAAGCACGCCCACCCGCGACGCACCTGCGAATTCCCCCTCTCCACGACATACTTGACGGGCTCCGCCCCTGATCCTTAGCGTGTCCACGCATATGAATGCCGTGCGCTCATGTGCACATGGTTGGCGATCAAGGAGATCCGAGGATGCCCGCTCCCCGCACCGTCCTGCTCACCGGCGCCGCCGGTGGCCTCGGCACCCTGATGCGGGACCTGCTCCCGGACTACGGCTACGACCTGCGCCTGCTGGACATGCGCCCGATCGAGGGCGCCCCCGAGGCGATCACCGCCGACCTCGCCGACCGGAACGCCGTACGCGAGGCGGTCCGGGGCGTCGACGCGATCATCCATCTCGCGGGCATCTCCCTGGAAGCCCCTTTCGAGAAGATCCTCAAGGCGAACATCGAGGGCACCTACCACCTGTACGAGGCCGCCCGCGAGGAGGGCGTGGGCCGGATCGTCTTCGCCTCCTCCAACCACGCCGTCGGCTACACCCCGCGCCCCCGGGGCGACGCGCCCCTCGATCCGGGCGCGCTCATCCCGGTCGGCACCCCGCGCCGCCCGGACACCTTCTACGGCCTGTCCAAGTGCTTCGGCGAGGACCTCGCGCAGTTCTACTGGGACAAGCACGGCCTGGAGACGGTCTCGGTGCGCATCGGCTCCTGCTTCCCCGAGCCGACCAGCGTGCGCATGCTCTCGGTGTGGATGAGCCCCGCCGACGGCGCCCGCCTCCTCCACGCGGCGCTGACCGCCGAGCACGTCGGCCACACCGTCGTCCACGGCTCCTCCGCCAACACCCGGCTGTGGTGGGATCTCACCAGCGCCCGAGCGCTCGGCTACGAGCCGCAGGACGACTCCGAGCCGTTCGCCGAGAAGCTCATCGCCGAGCAGGGCGAGCTGGACCCGGAGAACGAGGCGCACGCCTACCTGGGCGGCCACTTCGTGACGGACCCGCCGATCTGGCCGTACTGACCGGAGAAGTCGTCACGAAGGCGGGCGGGCACCGAACGGGCCCGCCCGCCCTCGTGTTCGGGCATCACCGCTGCCCGATCCCACCTCCCGAGGGACCCCGACGCAGGTCCGTGACGGGCCCAACCCCGCATAGACGGGCACAACCGGGCAGCATCCATTCCCCAACAGGCCTGGTCAGTGCCGCACGCCCGCTGTAGAACTTCCCCCATGGGCCGCACAGGGCCCGAACGGGCAGCAGAGCGGAAGGCACGTGTCGGCATGAGTACCAGTACGGCGGAAGAACGCCGGCGCGCGATCGTGCTGGCCGCACGACGTGACGGCACGGTCGACGTCACCGTCCTCGCCACCGAGCTGGGCGTGGCCAAGGAGACCGTGCGGCGGGACCTGCGCGTCCTGGAGGACCACGGCCTGCTGCGCCGCACCCACGGCGGCGCCTACCCCGTGGAGAGCGCCGGCTTCGAGACGACGCTCGCCTTCCGGGCCACCAGCCACGTCCCCGAGAAGCGCCGGGTCGCGGCCGCCGCGGCGGAGCTGCTCGGAGACGCGGAGACCGTCTTCGTCGACGAGGGCTACACCCCCCAGCTCATCGCCGAGGCGTTCCCCCGGGACCGGCCGCTGACCGTGGTCACCGCGTCCCTGCCGGTCGCGGGCGTCCTCGCCGAGGCCGAGCACATCTCGGTGCTGCTGCTCGGCGGCCGGGTGCGGCGCGGCACCCTCGCCACCGTCGACCACTGGACGACGAAGATGCTGTCCGGCTTCGTCGTCGACCTCGCCTTCATCGGCGCCAACGGCATCTCCCGCGAACACGGCCTCACCACCCCCGACCCGGCCGTCAGCGAGGTCAAGGCCCAGGCGATCCGGGCGGCCCGCCGTGTGGTCTTCGCGGGCGTGCACACCAAGTTCGGGGCGGTCAGCTTCTGCCGGTTCGCCGAGGTCGCCGCGCTGGAGGCGATCGTGACGAGCACCCTGCTGCCGACCGCCGAGGCCCACCGCTACTCGCTGCTCGGACCGCAGGTCATCCGGGTCTGACCGCACATCGGCCCCACGACCTCCCAGGGCGCCCCCACGCCTTGCGTTGCCCCTTATCTCCCCATACATCCAGGAGCGATCCATGCGAACCCAGAGCCGACGACGGCCACCGCGAGCCACGCTCGCCCTGGCCGCCGCAGGGACGCTGCTCGCCCCGCTGCTGTCCGGCTGCTGGGTCGGCGCGGGCGGGACCGGTTCCGGCGGCGACGCCATCAACGTCCTCATGGTCAACAACCCGCAGATGGTCGAGTTGCAGAAGCTGACCCGCGCCCACTTCACCGAGGAGACGGGCATCGAGGTCAACTTCACGGTCCTGCCCGAGAACGATGTCCGCGACAAGATCAGCCAGGACTTCGCCAACCAGGCCGGGCAGTACGACGTCGCCACGCTGTCCAACTACGAGATACCGATCTACGCCCGCAACGGCTGGCTGCACGAGATGAACGGCTACGTCGCCGAGGACCCGGCCTACGACGAGCGGGACATCCTGAAGCCGATGCGCCAGTCCCTCACCGCCGACGACGGCAAGCTCTACGGCCAGCCCTTCTACGGCGAGTCGTCGTTCCTGATGTACCGCAAGGACGTGTTCGGGAAGAAGGGCCTGACGATGCCCGCGCACCCCACCTGGCGGCAGGTGGCGGACCTCGCGGCGAAGGCGGACGGCGCCGAGCCCGGCATGAAGGGCATCTGCCTGCGCGGCCTGCCCGGCTGGGGCGAGGTGATGGCCCCGCTCACCACGGTCGTGAACACCTTCGGCGGCACCTGGTTCGACAAGGACTGGAAAGCCCGGCTCGACTCCCCCGCCTTCGAGGCGGCGACGAAGTTCTATGTCGACCTGGTGCGCGAGCACGGCGAGTCCGGCGCCGCCCAGTCCGGCTTCGCCGAGTGCCTGAACAACATGACCCAGGGCAAGGTCGCGATGTGGTACGACGCCACCTCCGCGGCCGGTTCCCTGGAGGCGGCGAACTCCCCCGTCAAGGGCAAGATCGGCTACGCCCCCGCGCCCGTCGAGAAGACGAAGTCCTCCGGCTGGCTCTACACCTGGGCCTGGGGCATTCAGAAGGCCTCCCGCAACCCGGACGACGCCTGGAAGTTCGTCTCCTGGGCGTCCGGCAAGGGCTACGAGGAACTGGTCGGCGACACCTCCGGCTGGTCCGACGTCCCGGCCGGCAAGCGGGCGTCGACCTACGCCAACCCCGACTACCGCAAGGAGGCCGGTGCCTTCCAGGAGATGACCAAGGAGGCCATCGAGAAGGCCCGGCCCAACGACCCCGGCGTGCAGCCGCGGCCCGCCCCCGGCATCCAGTTCGTCGGCATCCCCGAGTTCACGGACCTCGGCACCAAGGTCTCCCAGGAGATCAGCGCGGCCATCGCCGGACGACAGTCCGTCGAGGAGGCCCTGAGGAAGTCGCAAGCGCTCGCCGAGAAGATCTCCGAGGAGTACGAGGGACGATGACCGCCACCACGACGGCCCCCGTGGCCGCACCAGAGCTGCACACCCCGGTCCGCCGCCCCTCCACCCGGCTGCGCGCCTGGGCCATCCGCGCCCCGCTGCTGCCCGCCCTGATCTTCATGATCGTCGTCACCCAGCTGCCCTTCGTGGCCACGCTGGTGATCTCGTTCTTCGACTGGAACTCCCTCTATCCCGACGCCCGCCGCTTCACCGGCGTCGACAACTACCGGGAGGTCCTCACCGATCCGGGCCTGCGCCAGTCGGTGTGGACGACCGTGCTGCTCACGGTGGCGGTGGTCCTGGCCAGCCTGGTCATCGGACTCGTCCTGGCCCTGCTGCTGGACCGGAGGTTCCGCGGCCGGGGCCTCGTACGGACCCTGCTGATCGCGCCCTTCCTGGTGGTGCCCGTCGCGGCGGCCCTGCTCTGGAAACATGTGCTCTACAACCCTGAATACGGCCTGTTGAACGGGTTGTTGCACTATGTGGGCGGCCCACAGCCCGACTGGATCTCCACCACCCCGCTGCTCGCCGTCGAGGCCTCCCTCGTGTGGCAGTGGACGCCGTTCATGATGCTGATCCTGCTCGCCGGCCTGCAGAGCCGGGACCACGAGCAGATCGAGGCGGCCCGGGTCGACGGGGCGGGCGACTGGCAGATCTTCGTCCATCTGACGCTCCCCCACCTGCGCCGCTACCTCGAACTGGGCGCCCTGCTGGGCTCGATCTACATCGTCCAGAACTTCGACGCGGTCTTCACGATCACGTCCGGCGGCCTGGGCACCGCCAACCTCCCCTACACCGTCTACCAGAGCTTCTACCAGGCCCATGAGAACGGACTCGCCTCGGCCGCGGGCGTCCTGGTGGTCATCGGCTCGATCGTCATCGCGACCTTCGCCCTGCGCGTGGTGTCGTCCCTGTTCCGCGAGGAGGTGTCCCGCGCATGAGCACCACCGCACCGCGTGCCCGCCGTGTCCGTGGCAAGGGAGCGGGCCTGGGCCTGCTGGCCTGGCTGCTCGGCATCACGTTCTTCCTGCCCATCGCGTGGATGGCGCTGACGTCCTTGCACTCGGAGGCGGACGCGGCGACCAACCCGCCGTCCTTCGCGGCCTCGCTGACCCTGGACGGCTACCGCGAGTTCTTCGGCGCGGGCGGCGGCGCCAGCCCCTGGCCGGCCCTGATCAACTCCCTGGTCGCGTCCGTGGCCTCGACACTGCTGGTCCTGCTGCTGGCCTTCCCGGCGGCGTACGCGCTGTCCATCAACCGCGTCCGCAGGTGGACGGACGTGCTGTTCTTCTTCCTCTCCACGAAGATGCTGCCCGTGGTGGCCGGCCTGCTGCCGATCTACCTGTTCGCCAAGAACGCCGGGATGCTCGACAACATCTGGCTGCTGGTCATCCTCTACACCTCCATGAACCTGCCGATCGCGGTGTGGATGATGCAGTCGTTCCTCGCCGAGATCCCGGTCGCGGTGATCGAGGCGGCCCGGGTGGACGGAGCACGGCTGCCGACGGTCCTCGCGCGCGTGGTCGCACCGATCTCCCTGCCCGGCATCGCCGCCACCGCCCTGATCTGCTTCATCTTCAGCTGGAACGAGCTGCTGTTCGCCCGGGTGCTGACCGGTGTGGTCGCCGAGACCGCCCCCGTCTTCCTGACCGGCTTCATCACCAGCCAGGGCCTGTTCCTGGCGAAGGTGTGCGCCGCGTCGCTCGTCATCTCCCTGCCGGTGCTCGCCGCGGGGTTCGCCGCCCAGGACAAGCTGGTCCAGGGTCTGTCGTTGGGAGCCGTGAAATGAAGGCCGCCGTCATCGAGTCCGTGGGCAGGGCCGTCGTCATCGAGGTCCCGGACCCGACGCCAGGACCGCGTGACGTCGTGGTCGAGGTCGCGGCCTGCGGCTTGTGCGGAACCGATCTCCACATCCTCCAGGGCGAGTTCGCCCCGAAGCTGCCGATCGTGCCCGGGCACGAGTTCGCGGGCGAGGTGGTCGGGGTCGGCACGCAGGTCACCGAGGTGGCGGTGGGCGACCGGGTCGCCGTCGACCCGTCCCTGTACTGCTTCGAGTGCCGCTACTGCCGCAC
The DNA here is from genome assembly GCF_040303285.1 of Streptomyces sp. NPDC096046. NCBI lineage: Bacteria > Bacillati > Actinomycetota > Actinomycetes > Kitasatosporales > Streptomycetaceae > Streptomyces > Streptomyces sp. NPDC096046. The sequence goes on from NZ_JBEOSZ010000018.1 coordinate 130,304, forward strand.
CGGCCACAACAACCTCTGCGAACGCTGGGCGGCGATCGGCGTCACGACCGCCGGAGGAGCGGCACGGTACGCGGTCGCCCCCGTGGCGAACTGCGTCAAGCTCCCCGACCATGTCCGCACCGAGGACGCTGCGCTCGTGGAACCGCTGTCCTGCGCGGTCCGCGGCTACGACGTCCTCCAGTCACGTCTCGGCGCACACGTGCTGATCTACGGCTCCGGCACGATGGGCCTGATGATGCTGGAGCTGGCCAAGCGCACCGGCGCGGCGAGCGTGGACGTGGTCGATGTGAACCCCGCCCGGTTGGAGACGGCCCGCCGCCTCGGCGTCTCGGCGTCCGCGGCGAACCCCGACGAACTGGACCGCCCGCAGGGCTGGGACCTGGTCGTCGACGCCACGGGCAACGCGGCGGCGATCCAGGACGGCCTGGACCGGGTGGCCAAGGCGGGCACGTTCCTGCAGTTCGGGGTGGCGGACTACGCGACGCGCGTGACGATCGACCCGTACCGCGTCTACAACCAGGAGATCACCATCACGGGTTCGATGGCCGTCCTGCACAGCTTCGAGCGCGCGGCGGAACTCTTCGCGAACGGCGTCCTCGACCCGGAGATCTTCATCAGCGACCGTATCCCGCTGGAGCGGTACCCCGAGGCGCTGGAGCAGTTCGCCTCCGGGGTCGGCCGCAAGATCGTGGTCGTGCCGTAGGGCGACGGGCCACCGCGCAGGGGCGAAGGCGGGCGAAATCCGGTGGGACGCCCGCCCCCGCCCCCGTACGCTCACGCCATGCCAAGACCCCACGGATTCGCCTACGAGCGGCACGCGGGCGGAACCGTCCGCATCACCCACCACGGCCGCCCCGCCACCCTGCTGAACGGCCCCCGGGCCGCACAGTTCCTCGCCGAGGTCGAGACCTCCGACCCGCAGCTCGTCATGGCCCGCTGGACCGGCGACTACAAGCGGGGCAACGAACGCGCCGCCCGGGACCACCCCCGCAATCGCCGCTGACCCGATTGGCCCCAAGGTAAGGGAACGGCAAAACCACCTCGCTCGTTCACCCGGCATGACAGCTATGACCCCCGGCTCGAACATCCCCCTCTCCGCCGCCCGCGTGACGGTGGACGTCGCCGCCCCGGTGCGGCTCGACGTATCGGGCCTGCTGCTCACCGCCGACGGCAAGGTGCGCTCCGACGACGACTTCATCTTCTACAACCAGCCCTCGGGCGCGGGCGTGACCTACCGCTCGGGCGGCGGCAGTGCGCCCGACGCGATCGTGGTCGACACGACCACCGTGCCGCCCGGCATCGAGAAGATCGTCGTCACGGCCAGCCCGGACGCCGCGGGCCAGACCTTCCGGGGCATCGAACCGACGGCCACGATCCGCAACGCGGACGACAACTCCGTCCTCGCGTCCTTCACGCCCCCGCAGCTCGGTGACGAGACGGCCCTGGTGATCGTGGAGGTCTACCTGCGCAACGGCCAGTGGAAGGCCCGGGCCGTCGGTCAGGGATACGCCAACGGCCTCGCGGGCATCGCCACGGACTTCGGAGTCACGGTGGAGGAGCCGGCCGCCGCCCCGGCCCAGCCGATGACCCCGCCGCCGGCCCCGGTGCAGCCGCCCGCCCCACCCCTCTCCGCTCCCGCCGCGCCTCCGGCCGCCCCGGCCACACCTCCGCCGCCCGCGCCCGGCGCCGGGAAGATCAACCTCGACAAGGGCCGCGTCAGCCTCCAGAAGAACCAGACCGTCTCTCTGATCAAGGGCGGCCGCCCCCTGCTCTCCTCGGTCAGGATGGGACTCGGCTGGGAGCCCGCGTACCGCGGCAAGGACATCGACCTGGACGCCTCGGTCATCGCCTACGGGCCGCAGCGCAACCACATCGACAGCTGCTACTTCGGCAAGCTGCAGATCGTGGGCGGCGCGATCCGGCACTCCGGCGACAACCTCACGGGCGAGGGCGGCGGCGACGACGAGGTCATCACGGTCGACCTCGGCCGACTGCCCCAGGAGGTCACGGGCCTGGTCTTCACGGTCAACTCCTTCTCCGGCCAGAAGTTCACGGAGGTCGCCAAGGCCTACTGCCGCCTTCTGGACGGCACGACCGGCGAGGAACTGGTCCGCTTCGACCTCACCAGCGCCGAGCCCCAGACCGGCGTCCTGATGGCCAAGCTGATCCGCCAGTTCTCCGGCGAGTGGGACATGACGGCCATGGGCGACTTCGTGAAGTCCCGCACGGTGAGGGGGATGGTGAAACCGGCGGCGCAGGCCCTGTAAGCACCGCACCGGCCTCCCGGGACGCCCCCTTCCAGGGGGCGTCCGGCTCGCGGGATCAGCGACGCCCCAGTCCCTCCATCAGCAGCGTCAGATACCGCCGGATGTGCCGGTCCTCCCCGTCCGCCAGTTCCGACGCCGTCGCCACCCCGTGCGCCAGCCGCAGCACATCGATCGGGTCGACGTCCCGCCGCAGCGTGCCCTCCTCCTGCGCCGCCCGCACCAGCCGCCCCGCCGCGGCCTTGACCGAGTCGCCGCAGGCCGTGTTCACGAGGGACCCGGAGTCCGTGACGGCCGGACCCAGCAGCGCCTTCAGCCCGCGCATCCGGATCATCCCGGCGCCCAGTTCGTACAGCCACTCCCCCAGCGCCTCGCCCGGTGACCGTTCGGCGGCGAGCACACCGGCCCGGGCCGCGATCGCCTCGACCCGGTCCAGGTACGCGGCCTCCAGCAGCGCCCGCCGGGTCGGGAAGTGCCGGTAGAGCGTGCCGGAGCCGACCCCGGCACGCTTGGCGATGTCGTCGAGCGAGGCACCCTCTCCGTGCTCGGCGAACGCCTCCACGGCCACCCTCAGCAACCGCTCGTGGTTACGCCGGGCATCCGCCCGCATGGGCCTGACCCGCACCACGCGACCACTCCTCACGAACCGGGGACTCTCCACGCACCCTACCGAGACGGCGGACCCCGGGCCGGGCGGCCGAAGCCGTCGGTCGCGTCCTGGATGATCAGCGCCCCCGGCGCACCGGACCGGCCGGAATCAGGCGGAGTCGCGGATCACGAGTGCGGGCGTCACCCACGCGTCGGCGCCCCGCAGTGGCTCCTCACCCGCGCGCAGCCGGGCCACCTGCTCCACGGCCAGCCGTCCCAACTGCCGCTTGTCGATGTGCAGGGTGGTCAGGGCGGGTTCGACCAGCTCGCCCAGGGAGAGGCCGTCGAAACCGAGCACGGCCAGGTCCTGCGGGACGCTCCGGCCACGGCGGCGGGCGGCGCGCGTCGCCCCGACCGCGATCAGGTCGTTGAAGCCGAAGACCGCGGTGATCCCGGGCCGCGCGGTCAGCAACCGGTCCATGCCGGCCTCGCCGCCCGCCACGCTGTGCTCGGGACACGTCACGACCCAGCCCTCGTCGACGGGCAGGCCGAGCCGCCGGGCCTGCTCCAGGAAGGCCTGTCTGCGGGGGCCGGGGCCGTGCACGCCGTCCAGCATGCCGATCCTGCGGTGCCCGGCGCGGAACAGATGGTTCATGCCCTGTTCGACGCCGGTGGCGGCGTCGATGCCCACGGCCGCGAACCGGGTCTGTCGCGGTCCGCGCTCCAGCAGCACCAGCGGAACGCCCCCGAGGTGCCGGGCGAGCACGTCGTCCGGGTCCTTGAAGTAGCCCACGACAGCGTCCGCCTGGTGGGAGAGCACGTCGAGCGCCTCCCGCTCCCTGGCCTCGTCGATCCGGGAGTCCCACACGACGACCTGCCAGCCGCGCTGCTCGGCCGCCTCCAGCACCCCGGCGGCCACTTCGGGAAAGAACGGGTTGCGCAGGTCCGGGATGACCAGGCCGGCCGTCACCGCGCCCTTCTGGACGAGTCCGCGGGCGAAACGGCTTGGCCGGTAGTCCAGGAGCCGCGCCGCCTCCAGGACGCGCTCCTTGGTGCCGGGGTCGATCTCGCCTTTGTCGTTGACCGCCCGGGAGACCGTCTGGCGCGACACCCCGGCCAGGCGTGCGACGTCGTGGATCGTGGCCCGGCGCCGGGCACCGTCAAGCCGTTCGGCACGCTGATTGTCGGTCCACACGCTCAGCACTGTATCGGCGCCGCCGCCCGCCCGGCAGGGCAGCCGGACGGACGCCCCCGCCGGTCCGCACCCGCGTAGGCGAGAAGAGGCCGTGTCGTGGGGTGTTCGCCCACAGCGGTTGGCGCGTCAACGCCAGTCAGTCGGTATGAGGGCCCATCGCGCCGTTCCGAGGACGGACCCCCCGGCGCGGCCCCCGCCCCATCGGCCTGCTCTGCCGGACCGAGCACGTCCCGGTAGGTACGCGGCGAGGTACCGGAAGGGGAACTGCCGCGAGCGTGCGACCTCGGCCGGGTCGCTGGTCCGCGCGGCGACCCGCTCGGCCACCTCGTCCGAGACACCGGCCTCGTCGAAGTTCCGCAGGTTCCGCACGAGCGCCATGGTGCCCATGGAGGGGATCACGGCCTCCCAGGCCGCCTTGTCCATCGGCCCCTGCGACCAGCCCGCCAGCGCCTCCCACGTCATCCCGGCCGCGGCCGGGATGACCCCACGTCATCCCGGCCGCGGCCAGCCGCTGGGCACCGCCCTCGGCGGTCACGACCGCACGCCGTTCCCGGACGGGCAGCGCCATCAGTTCGCGGTGGGCCGCCAGGACATGGTCCGACGCGGGCGGTACGGCGGTGTCGGGGTGGTGGCGGCGGTCGAGGGCGTGGCGGAACAGCTCGCCCTGCCACGGCCTGTCCGGGTCCGGCGCCGCGTGCACCAGGCTGAGGACGTCGCCGAAGCGGTAGCCCAGGGGCGCGGGCCTGTTCTCATACGCGGCTCCGCCGCGCGGGCGCGACCGGCCACAACGGCGCCGCACCCGCCGGGAACACTCAGCCCCCTTGCTGGGACCGCGCCTTGAACGCGGCCTTCCGCGCTTCCTTCGCGACCTTCTTGTCGGGGTGCAGCCGCCCCATGGCCTCCAGCACATCGGCGGTCGCGGGGTGGTCGACCCGCCACACCGCCGCGAAGAACCCGTCGTGCTGCTGCGCGAGCCCTTCCACCAGCGCCCGCAGCTCCTCGGAGTTCCCCTCCGCGGCGAGCTGGGCGGCCACCGTGTCGATGGTCAGCCAGTAGACCATCGCCTCGGACGGCGCGGGCACGTCCCTCGCGCCGTGCTCCGTCAGCCACACCCGGGCGAGCCCGCCCAGCTCGGCGTCGTCGAGCACCTCGCGCAAGGCGGGCTCGGCCGACGGCCCGACGAGCGACAGGGCCTGCTGGCAGCGCAGCCGCCGCAGCGGTGCCCCGGCGTCCGAACCGCGGGCCGCCGCCAGCAACTCCCGTGCCGCGACGAGGGGTTCCCGACGCTGCAGCCACTGCTCCGTCTCGGCCTGCGCGGCACCGGGAGGGAACTCCGCCGTGCCGTCGAGCAGCGCGTCGGCCCCCTTGTCGGCGAGGTCCCCGACGGCCGGTGCGTCGAACCCGGCCTCCAGCAGCCGGGCGCGCAGGCCGTACAGACCGAGCGGGGTGAGCCGGACCATGCCGTAGCGGGAGACGTCGGTGTCGTCGACGGGTGCCGCGGGCTCCTCGTCGGCGTCGGCCATGAGCGCCTCGTCGACGGGCTGGTACTCGACGAAGCCCACCGGCTCCAGCATCCGGAACTGGTCGTCCAGCCGCATCATCGCGTCGGAGACCTGTTCCAGGACGTCGTTGGTGGGCTCGCCCATGTCACTGGGCACGATCACCGAGGCGGCCAGCGCCGGCAACGGCACCGGGGCGCCACCGGGACCGTCCCCGGCTGCGGTGAGCAGATAGAGGTTGCCGAGCACGCCGTCGAGGAACTCGGCCTCGGCCTCGGGGTCCCAGTCCAGGGCGGAGAGGTCGACCTCGCCGTCCTCGGCCAGAAGTCCGTCGAGATCGGGCACGCTCGCGTCGGCGAGCACGGTCTCCAGGGCGGCGAGCCACACGGCGAGCACGTCCCGCGGCGCGCCACCGGTGAGCAGGGCCAGGTCCTCACCGGCCGTCACGGTGCCCTCCTGCTCGTCGACGACCTCGACGAGCCCTGCGTCCACGGCGACCCGCCACGCCTCGCTCGCGTCGGCGGCGGCGTCGTCCCCGCTCAGCCCGAGCGCCTCGGCGGCCGCGGGCAACTGCTCGTCGACAAGCCCTCCCCCGGCGTCGACACGGGTGTCCGGCCCGGCCCAGCGGGCGAGCCGGGCGGCCCGGGACAGCAACGGCGTGGACAGTGCGTCGCGCGCCAGCTCCGCTTCGGTGTGCAGCCGCACCGGCGGCAGGGGGGAGCTGTCTGACATCGGCTGTTCTCCTAGGGCGCCTTCATACGACTCAGCCGCTCAGCCTAGACGGATTTCCACCCATGCCGCCCACTTCATCTGCCCGTCAGCCACCGTACATGGCCGAAACCTTGACAAGTGACATGAACAGGCTGGAGATTGACGCGCGTAGAAGTCGGCGGACACTTGTTCACCGGGCCGGCCCCACCCGTTCCGTCCGTCCCCTTCCTCTACGCGCGTCACCGCACCCCCCACAGGTGACGACAGCCAGCCAGTCCACACGTGTCCGCCCTCGTCCCGGCGCTCTGTCACGTCCCCGGAGGGAACCCCGTTGCCGAGCAAGTCGTCCGCGCGTCTCGCCGCGCTCACCGTCGCCGCCGCGTGCTCCGCGGCATCCACGATCGTCCTCACCAGCCCCGCGCACGCGGAATCGGTCCGCGTCCACGACATCCAGGGCAGCACCCGCATATCCCCCTACGCCGGCCGGCAGGTCACGGACGTGGCCGGAATCGTCACCGGCATCCGGGGCTACGGCTCGTCCCGCGGCTTCTGGATCCAGGACCCGAACCCGGACGCCGACCCGGCGACCAGCGAGGGCGTCTTCGTCTTCACCGGCTCCGCGCCGAAGGGTGTCGCCGTCGGTGACTCCGTCACGGTCAGCGGCACGGTCGCGGAGTACGTCCCCGGCGGCGCGGCCTCCGGCAACCAGTCGCTGACGCAGATCACCAAGCCGACGACCACGGTCGTCTCCAGCGGCAACGCGCTCCCCGCCGCCACGGCGATCACCTCGCGCTCGGTCCCCGCCGCCTACGCGCCGACCGGTGACGCCGCCGCGAACGGCTCGATCAACGCGCTGCCCCTCAAGCCCTCGACGTACGCCCTGGACCACTACGAGGCGCTGGAGGGCATGTCCGTCCGGGTCACCGACACGCGCGTCGTCGGCGCCACGACCCCGTACACCGAGCTCTGGGTGACGGTGAAGCCGCACGAGAACCGCAACCGCAACGGCGGCACGGTCTACGGCTCCTACGACGGCCAGAACACCGGCCGCCTCAAGATCCAGTCCCTCGGACCGACGGCGGACTTCCCCAAGGCGAACGTGGGCGACACCCTCACGGGCAGCACCGCGGGACCTCTGGACTACAACCAGTTCGGCGGGTACACCCTGGTCGCGAGCGAGCTGGGCACCCTGAAGAGCGCGGGTCTGCAGCGCGAGACGACCCGTAAGCAGCGCTCCTCCGAACTCGCGGTCGCCACCTACAACGTCGAGAACCTCGACCCGACGGACGACACGTTCGCCGCCCACGCCTCCGCGATCGTGAACAACCTGAAGTCGCCGGACATCGTGTCCCTGGAGGAGATCCAGGACAACAACGGCGCGGAGAACGACGGCACGGTCGCGGCCGACCAGACGCTGACCAAGCTGATCGACGCGATCACCGCGGCCGGCGGCCCGACGTACGACTGGCGTTCGATCGACCCGGCCGACGGCGTCGACGGCGGTCAGCCGGGCGGCAACATCCGCCAGGCGTTCCTGTTCAACCCGGAGCGGGTCTCGTTCACGGACCGCGCGGGCGGCGACGCCACGACGGCCACCGACGTGACGAAGATCCGCGGCAAGGCCCGTCTGACGCTCAGCCCGGGCCGCATCGCCCCTGCCGACGAGGCCTGGGAGAACAGCCGCAAGCCGCTGGCCGGCGAGTTCGTCTTCCGCGGCCGCACGGTCTTCGTGATCGCCAACCACTTCGGCTCCAAGGGCGGCGACCAGGGCCTGACCGCTCAGTACCAGCCCCCGTCCCGCAGCTCCGAGACGCAACGGCACCAGCAGGCCGCCCTGGTGAACGCCTTCGTCAAGGACATCCTCGACACCCAGAAGAACGTGGACGTCATCGCGCTGGGAGACATCAACGACTTCGAGTTCTCGCGGACCACGCAGCTCCTGGAGGGCCGCGGCGAACTGTGGTCGGCGATCAAGTCCCTGCCGCGCGGCGAGCGTTACTCCTACGTCTACCAGGGCAACAGCCAGGTCCTCGACCAGATCCTGATCAGCCCCTCGATCCGCCGCGCCTGCGACTTCGAGTACGACAGCGTGCACGTCAACGCGGAGTTCCACGACCAGATCAGCGACCACGACCCGCAGATCCTGCGTTTCCGCCCGTGACACCTGTGCGGGGCCGGCCGGACCGGCGGTCCGGCCGCCGCGCGCAGGGCCAGCTCCAGTTGGCTGACCCGCCGCTGCTCCCGCCAGGCCCGCAGCAGGGGACCCACGCC